>DATKFO010000889.1:0-11388 GCA_035544355.1 Thermoanaerobaculia bacterium | reverse complement strand
GACACGTCCGTTCGAATTCTTCGGCGCGCCGTGGCTCGACTCATTCAAGCTCGCCGAGCGGCTCAATCATCTCGATCTGCCGGGCGTCTGTTTTCGTCCGCACTACTTCATCCCGACGTTTCAGAAGCACGCGAAACAGGTCTGCGGCGGCGTCGAGCTGCACGTCACGAATCGCGCGGAGTTCGAGCCTTATCGCACGGGACTCTGGTGCGTGAAAGTCGCGCGCGATTTGAATCCCGAACTGTTCGACTGGCGCCGCGAGACGTACGAATTCGTGTCCGATCGGCTCGCGATCGACCTCCTCGCCGGCAGCGCGCGCTATCGCGAGCTCGTCGAAGCGGGCGGCAACGTGGACGACTGGGTGGCGGAGTGGGAAGAGCCGCTGCGCGAGTTCGCCCGCGAGCGCAGGGAGTTTCTTTTGTACGAAGTCTAGGAGTGCGGTGGCAAAGCCACCGCTTTCTGATCCGGATCACAAAGCGGCGTCTTTGCCGCGCGCACTCCTGAACATGGCAGCGCGCATGCAGGCGAAATCCGCATGCTCACCGGCCTCGACTCCCTCCTCCTCGATCCCACTCCCATCCGCGGCCGGCGTGTCGGCCTCGTCACGAATCATGCGTGCGTCACGCGCAATGGCATTCGCAACGTCGACGCGCTGCTTGCGCTCGGTGCGTGTGAGCTCGTCGCGATCTTTGCGCCCGAGCATGGCTACTGGGCCGATCTGCCGTACATGGAGGAAGTGCCGGACGAGCAATTCCGCGGACGGATTCCGATCCATTCGCTCTACGGCATGTCGCGCGCGATGCTGTCGCCGCGCCGCGAGCAGCTCGCAAACATCGACGCGCTCGTGATCGATCTGCAGGACGTCGGCGCGCGCTACTACACGTACGCCGCCACCATGTTCTATTGCATGCGCGTCGCCGCGGAGTGCGGGATCGACGTCATCGTGCTCGATCGTCCGAATCCGATCGGCGGGCGTCACGTCGAGGGCAATCTCATCGAGCCTGCGTTCGAGAGCTTCGTCGCTGCATATCCGATCGCGAATCGTCACGGCATGACGATGGGTGAGCTGGCGATGTTTCTCGATGCGTGGTTCGAGGTTCGTTGCAAGTTGCACGTCGTGACGATGATCGGCTGGAAGCGCTCGATGCTGTTCGACGACTGCGCGCTGCCGTGGATCTATCCGTCGCCGAACATGGCGAAGATGGACACCGCGATCGTGTATCCCGGCATGTGTCTGCTCGAAGGAACGAATCTCAGCGAAGGACGCGGCACGACGCAGCCGTTCGAAATCTTCGGCGCGCCGTTTCTCGACGCCGATGCACTCGCCGACACGCTGAGCGCGCGCGAACTACCGGGCGTGCGATTCGCCGCGACGCGATTCACGCCGAGCGCGAGCAAGTTTCGCGGACAGCTGTGTCACGGCGTGCAGATAGTCGTCACCGATCGCCTGACGTTCCAGCCGGTGCGCACCGGTGTGCACTGCATTCAGGCCGCGCACGATCTAGCGGGCGGAGAATTCGCGTGGATCGAAGACGAATACGAATTCGCGAACTGCCTCGCGATCGACACCCTCGCCGGTTGCGACACCTACCGCCGCGTGGTCGAGACGCGCGGCAACCTCGATGCGTGGGTCGAGACGTGGCCGGAAGAGCGCGCAGCGTTCGATCGCGCGAGAAAAAGCGTGCTCTTCCGTGAGTACGCGGACGCGCCGCTCGTCACGTTCTCCGCGGAGCTTCCGGCACACCGTCCAGCGGACGGAACGTTTGCCGAGGCGTAAGCGAAGACTGTCATCTTTTCCATTTTTCACGGGTACCGGAACGCCTCCGCGACGTTTGTGTGATCTTCTTCACTTGCAGCGCGACGCTCTTAAGCCTAGATTGCCTGCTACAAGTCCGACAGGAGATTCGTTAACGCGATCCTTCGCAACCCGCGCGAAGGGTCGAACCCGTTCCGAGAGCTCGTTCAGGAGGCACCCCTACGATGACTACCACGCGCAGTCGCTTCGTGTTTGCAGTCGCTTTTTCGTTCCTCTTTCTCCTCTCCTTCCCGCTGTTCGGTTCCCAGATTCGAATGACGCTCCAGACTCGCATCGCGGACGAATTTCCGTCCGCCGCGCGCGACGTCGCCAGCGCCGTTCCGACCGTCGCTGATTCGCGAGTCGTCGCGGGCCGCGCGGTCGTGGGCAAGCTCGCATCGAGCAAGGGCATGCAGGCCTTTCTGCCGAATGATTTCCGTGAGCCGCTCGTGCTTTCGAGTGGTGCGCGTGAAGTCGTCCTTCGTCCGCTGAATGCGCGAGCCGCGCGCGCGGGCATGGACACGGCGAGCCGCGCGTATCGCGGTGCATTCGAAGGCATCGACGTCCTTCGCGGCGTCGCTGACGGTGCCGCAAACGAGCGTCTCGTCATCGAGACCTCCGGCACGCGCACGATCGAATATCAGATCGTGAGCATGCGCGGATTCGCAGACGTCGTGAACGACGGCCGCACGGTGCGGTTCATCAGCACCGATCGCACAGCGCCCGACTTCGTGCTCAGCGCTCCGTCGATGATCGACGTCGGTGGCGCGCCCGCGCAGAGCGCACGCTGGTCGCTCGCCGAAGAAAACGGACGCATCACCACGATCCGTTTGACGATCGACGACACGCAGCTTCGTCATCCGCTCATGACGTCGTTCTCGCTCGCCGCGAAAGCGACGAGCAGCACGACCGGACGCGCGCGCGTCGTCAGCGCCGCGCCGCAGCCGCTGGCCGGAGGCGGAACGATCTCCGGAAGCCTGCGCGACGATTCGACCGGCAACGCGATCGCGAACGGCGTCGTGCATTTCTACAGCACCGTTCCCGATTTCGTCGGCTCCGCGACGACCAACGGCGACGGCGACTACACCTCTCCCGAGCTCGCACCCGGCAGCTACTACGTCGCGGCGCGGCCGTATCAATATCAGCCCGAGGTTTACGACAACATCGCTTGCCCCGGCGGTGAGTGTCCGGTCACGAGCGGCAACCTCGTCTCCGTCACCGCGAACGCGAACCACGGCGGCATCGACTTCCGTCTGCTGAGCGATCAGGCGCGCGTCAGCGGCAACGTCAAAGACTCGCAGAACAACGCAGTGCTCGCGGACGTGGGCATCCGCTTCTACAACACGAGCGGCGTATTCGTCGGCTCCACGGTTTCCGATGCGGGCGGCAACTACACCGTCACGCTGTCGGCGAGCGGCAACTACTACGCGCGTTCGTTCAACTTCACGCACTCCGGCTACGTCGACATTCTCTACAACAACATTCAGTGCTCCGGCTGCGATCCGACCACCGGGACCGCGATCTCCGCGTCCCTCGGATCGCTCACGAACGGCATCAACTTCGCCCTTCCGCCGCGCGGCGGATCGATCCAGGGCATGTTGCAGGATGCCGGCACCGGCGCGCCGATCGCCGGCGAGTCCGTGTTCATCTTCAACAGCGCCGGCCAGTTCGCAACATTTGCGACGTCCGACTCCACCGGTCACTACGAGAGCTTCAACGGTCTCAAGACCGGCAACTACTTCGCCGCGACGTCACCGGGCGGCTACTTCGGAGAGCTGTACAACAACATTCCGTGCGACGGTCTCTCCTGCGATCCGACGACCGGAACCGCAATCGCCGTCACGTTCGGAACGACGACCTCCGACAAAGACTTCTCGCTCGTCAGCACGATGGCGCAGGTCACTGGCACCGTCACGGACGCTTCGACGACGAACGCGCTCGGCAGTGTGCCGGTCGTGTTCTACGACGCGGACGGCAACGCAGTCGCGGTCGGCTTCAGCGACACGAGCACGGGCCGCTACTCGGTTCGCCTCGACGCGGGCACGTACTACGCGCGCAGCTTCGCCACGGCGAGCAACTACGCGACCTACATCGATGAGCTCTACAACAACATCCCGTGCGTGAACTGCAACCCGGTCACGGGCACGACGATCACCGCCACCGCGGGCCAGACGACGACGAACATCGACTTCGCGCTGACCAACAACGGCGGCAGCATCTCCGGCAGACTCACGAACGCTGCGACGTCCAGTCCGATCGCCGACGGCGGCGTCAACATCTACGACTCGAACGGCACGTACGTGACCTCGGGACAATCGGACGCGAACGGCGATTACACGAGCACGAACCCGCTGATCAGCGGCAACTACTACGTGGTCGCCACACCGTTCGGATACAACGGGGAGCTGTACAACGACATCTCGTGCCCGAGCGGAAACTGCATCGTCACGCAGGGCACCGCAGTCAGCGTGACTCTCGGACAGAACACTCCGAACATCAACTTCGCGCTCACCGGCACCATCGGCATCATCACCGGCCGCGTCATCGCCACGTCGACGAACGTCGGCATCACGAACGCGAACGTGCTCGTCTACAACTCGAGCGGCAGCCTCGTCACGACCGCACAGACCGATGAAGTCGGCGACTACTCCGTCGCGGTGACGAGCAGCGGCAACTACTTCGCGCGCACCGTGACGAACGGCCAATACAGCGATGAGCTGTACAACAACATCTCCTGCTCGTCGTCGTGCACGGTCACCGCGGGCACCGCGATCAGCGTGACCGTCGGCCAGTCGACGAACGGCATCAACTTCTCGCTCGATCCGGGCGCATGCCCCGACATCAACCTCTCGCCCGATTCGCTGCCCGACGGCACGGTCGGCACTCCGTACTCGCAGACGATCAGCGCGGCCGGCGGACTCTCGCCGTACACGTTCTCCGTCACCCCGGGCACGCTGCCGCCGGGCCTCTCGCTCGCTTCGAGCACCGGCGTCATCTCCGGCACGCCGACGAATTCGGGCACGTTCGGCTTCAGTATCGATGTCGTCGACGCGAATGGCTGCTCGGGCACGAAGACGTACTCGATCCACGTCGCCGGCCAGCCGCCGGTCATCGATGACGTCTTCCCGAACTCGGGATCGCAGAACGGCAACACGACCGTCACCATCAGCGGCAGCGGATTCGGCAACCTGCAGTCGGTCGAATTCGACGGCTCGCCCGCGACGATCGTCACGTTCGACGCAGACGAGATCACCGTTCGCACGCCGGCACACGCGCTCGGCACGGTCGACGTGACCGTCTCGACGACCGACGGCACCGCGACCGCACCGGGAGCGTACACATACACGAACCAGGCGAGCGTGACGCTGACGTCGTCGCTGAATCCGTCAACGTACGGACAAAGCGTGACGTTCACGGCAACGCTCAATCAGCCCCTCGCATCCGGCACGATGACGTTCTACGACGGCACGACCGTGCTCGCCGTGAAGACGATCGTCCCGGCCACCCTCGGCGACGACGACCATCCGCCGACGGCCGCGCAGCCGACGACGTTCACTACGTCCGCGCTCACCGCCGGCACGCATCCGATCAAAGCGGTGTACAGCGGCGATGCGAATTACGGCTCCGCGACGTCGAACACGGTCAATCAGGTCGTGAACAAGGCGCCGCGCGTCGTGACGCTCAGCGTCGCGCCGAGCCCGTCGACGTACGGCGACACCATCACACTCACCGCAACCGTTTCGCCGACTGCCGAGGCGTCCACCGTCATCTTCAAGGACGGCGCGACTGTGCTCGGCACCTCGACGATCAACGGCAGCGGCATCGCGACGTTCCAGATCAGCACGCTGACCGCCGGCACACACTCGCTCACCGCGGGCACGCCGGATTCGGCAAACTATCTCGCCGGAACGTCGAATACCGTCAGCCACCTCGTGAACAAGGCCACGCCTGTGTTCACCGATCTCAGCTCACCGACGATCGTCCTCGGCACGCCGACGACCGTGATCAGCGGCAACATCACCTACGGCTCGCTGATCCCGACCGGCTCGGTGACCATCACGGTCAACGCCGTGAGCTACTCCGCGGCAATCGCCGTCGACGGCTCGTTCAGCGCGACGGTGAACACGTCGACGCTCACACCGACGTCGGCTGGTTACGCGATCTCGTTCTCGTATCCGGGTGACTCGAACTTCAACGCGATCACCGGTTCGTCGCTGCTCACCGTGACGTATGCGACGACGCCTGAGAGCGACCCGCAGCCGAAGAACTCCGGCGCGACGATCTCCGTCCGCATCCAGATCCGCGACTTCGCTGGAAACAACCTCTCCTCCAGCTCGATCGCGGTGGCGGCGTACGGCGTGCGTCTGACCACGAGCGCAACGTGGCTGCCGGCGCAGGAAGCGGGCGGTGGCTCCAACCTGCCGCTCGTGTTCCAGAACGCAGGTGGCGGTCAGTACAAGTACCAGCTCAAGACCACGGGTCTCGCAGCGGGCGTGTACTACTTCGGATTCACGATCCAGAACGATCCGGTCATCCACCTGATGCAGTTCACGATTCAATAAACCACTCGGAGTCCTAGAATGCGGCGCATGCGAATCACAGCATGCGCCGCATTTCTTTTTGTCGCGTTCTCCCTCCTCGCCGCACCGCCGAGCGGCACCATCCAGGTCACGCACGTCACCTGGAATGACGCGCCTCCAACGATGCCGGCCGGAACGAAGATCGCCGTCCTCGAAGGCGATCCGAAAAAGCCGGGACTCTTCACGATCCGCCTGAAAGTTCCCGCGGGCTCCGTGATCGCGCCGCACTGGCACCCGCGTCCCGAGCGCGTCACCGTCCTCGCAGGCCACGTGCTGGTCGGCTTCAGCGACGTCGTCGACGAAAAGAGCGCCACCGAATTCACCGACGGCGGCTTCTACGTCAACGCCCGGAAAGCACATCACTGGGTGAAATTCGCCGAGGACACGGTGCTGCAGTTGACGTGCGAGGGACCGTGGGAGCTGAACTATCTGAAGTGAAGTTGTCGGTTGCCAGTTGCCAGAGGAACCGCTTTTTTTGGACTGCGGCGATCGCAATCGCCGCTTTCGTACAGCCCTCGCGAAAATGTCGCAGAGCGGCGACTGCGTGAAAGGGACGGCGGACTTATAGTCCGCCGCCTCGCGCAAAAATCGGCGGACTATAAGACCGCCGTCCCGTGGTTATCAGACGGTCTCCCGCAGTCGCCGCAGTCCAAAAAAAGCAGCGTTCCGACCGGCAACCGCATCCAATGCACATCCTCTACGAAGACGAAGCGCTCCTCTTCATCAACAAACCTCCCGGCCTCGTCGTGCAGCGCAGCTACGACATGGACGAGCCCGTGCTCGTCGAGCTCGTCGCGGAGTACACGAGTCCAAGTTTTCTGATGCAGCGTCTCGATCGCGGAACGAGCGGCGTGATGTTTTTTTCGAAGCGCGCGGACATCAACGCGAAGCTGACACGGCAGTTCGAGCAGAAGCGCATCCGCAAACGCTATCTCGCGTTGTGCGAAGGCGAGCTCGGCGAAGCGCAGACGATCGACGCGCCGCTCGCGCGCATCGGCCCGATCTCCTTCGGCGTGCGCGACGGAGGGAAGCGCGCGATCACGCGAGTGGAGCCTCTGCCAACTGCCCACTGCCAACCGCCCACTGCCTCCCTCGTGGCTGTCGGATTGCAAACCGGACGTACTCATCAGATCCGCGTGCACCTGGGCGCAATCGGACATCCGCTCGTCGGCGACTGGCTTTATGGTCAGAGAAATGCCGCGCGTCCGATGCTGCATGCGGAAGAATTGGAGATGACGCATCCGTTGAGCAACCAGCCGATTCGCGTGGCCGCGCCGTTGCCGGACGACTTTCGCGAAGAGGCATTGCGCCGCGGGATCGTCATTGCCAGAGGACAAAGCGACCGCTGTGGAGTGCAGCTAACTGATTGACCCAACTAGAATAAACGCCACGCCGGTCCCGTTACGATCAGCACAGGAGACAAGACTCATGAAACTCTGGACGCGCATTTCCTTCATCGTGTTGTTCGTACCGCTGGTCGCGTCGGCGCAGTTCCGCGACCTCGATGCAGCGATGTCGAACCTCGAGCGCGGCTTCGGCAACGGCGACGTCCAGTCGATCGTCTCCGGAATCGGCGAGGGCGACCAGGTGATGCTGCAGTTCCCCGGACTCGTCGATCAGACCGGCTTCTTCGGCCGCGATCAGGCCGGCTATCTGCTCGACAAGCTCTTCAACAAAGTGAGCCCGAGCGGGTTCGAGCAGGTGAGCGCACGCAAAGTGTCGGCCGAGGGGCAGTACCACATCACGGCACACTGGACGATTCAGAATGGTGGACAGAGCGAATCGCGCGATCTCTACATCACGCTGAAATCGAAGGATGGCCGCTGGTCGGTCGTCTCCGCACGCTCCGCCGGGAAGTAAATCGCGCATCATGATGCGCAGATGTCGCCGCGTGTTCGTGTCGCCGCACTCTTCCTGATTCTCGCCGCACTCGTCCACGGCGCAACGCTGTGGCGAGTTGCGGCGATCTCGCGCGACTTCACCGCGCGCTCCTCTTCTCATCTCAACGACGACGTCGCAAAGATTCGTGCGCGCGTCCTCCAGATCGAGCGCGAGCTCGACGCGAGCGCGCAGCAAATCGTCGCGCAAATCACACCCACGACGCCAACCGCCGAGCTCTTCCAGATCCTCGGACGCGAATCGACGCATCGCCGCCGCGGCGCGCGCGTTCTCGACGCGGACGGCGAGCCGGTCGCGTGGTGGGGCGACGATCTCCGCGTCAGCGGCGCGCGCTCGTACGAGTTCGACGTCACGAACCTCTACATCACGCGCTCGCGCAAAGCCGGCGCGATGACCGTGCAGGTGTTCGCGCGCGTCGAGAACATCCGCAGCGAACGCTCGCACATGCGACCCGACGACGCGTGGCTGCAATCGATCTTCTTCCACGGCGGATTTCTCAAACAGGAAGAGGGAACGCTGCGCCGCATGCTCGTGAAGCAAAGCGACGCGTCGCTCTGGCTCGACATCGAGCCGCGCCCGCCCGAGGAAGTGATCGACATCGTGCGTACCCAGGGGAGGAACGCGTCGATCGTGCTGCTCGCGCTCGGCGCGCTCGCGGTGATGGCGCTCTCGCGCCGCTCGCATCCCGCGCTGATCATCGTTCTCATCCTCGCCGCGCGGTTCGCGCTGCTTCCGTTGCGCATCATCCACGACGACACGCGCCTCTTCGGATTCGAGCTCTACGGCTCAAACGTCCTCGGTCCGTTCAGCAAGTCGCCGTTCGATCTGCTCGTCACTGCCGCCGCGATTCTCGGCATCGTCGCCGTCGCGTCGCGCTATCTCGCACGCGTTCCGATCGTCGTGCGCATCGCGATCGCGATCGTCGCAGCGTTCGGCTACGTCGAGCTGACGCGCAACTTCGTCGGCAACTCACGCGTCTCCGCGATCCCCGATCACGTACTTCCCGGCTCGCTCGGGCAAGGCGTCCTCCTCGGCGCGATGCTGCTCCTCGCATTCGCCGTCGTGCTGGTTCCGGCGAGCGCGATTCGCCACCGTTCCCTCGCGATGCTGGCAATGACGCTCGGCGTTGCCGCGCTCGTCTATCTCCCCGCGCAACACTTCGAAGAAAAGGGCGCGCGCAACTTCATCTCCGAAACGTACGCGCCGCTCGTCGCCGGCGAAGCGGGACAGGTGCGCACGATGATCGAAGACACGCTGCGCAACGAATTCTCGAGCACCGACCTCTCGACGATTCTTCCCGACGACTATCGCCACATGAATCTGGAGGATCTCGCGTACGCGCTCTGGCTGCGCTCCGATCTCTCGCAGTGGCGCGTGCCCGCGGTCATCACCATCACCGACGAGATCACGCGCTCACCGCTGAGCCGCTTCGGCGTCGGGATACCGCAATTCAGCGAGACCGTGACCGGCGGACGCGGCGAAGTGCTGCAGGTCGGCAGTTTCACGCGCGCGCTGCTGCATCACGACTTCGACGTCACCGCGCTCGGCACGATCGTCGCCCTCGGCAGCGTGCACATCCTCAATCCCGCCGATCCCGGCGCGACCGCATTCGCCGACGTGTATCGCGATTTCTTCGAGTCCGAAGCGGACGATCGCGCGGGATTGCATCCGCAGCCCGAGCCCGCGGTGTACGACAGCACGGGCGATCCGCAAAACGTCAGCACGATTCGCCTGCCGCGCAATCCTGTTTGGTACTTCGCGCGCATGAAGCCCGCGAGCGGCACGTGGGTGACGACGACCGACGGCGAGACCATCTCGATTTATCTGCGCCGCAGCGAGAACGCGCTCTACGCCTTTCCGCTCCTGGTGCCTTCGATCGGGCAGCACGTGCGCCGCTCCGGAGGAGTGGCGATCTGGGCGCTCGTCCTGCTCGTGCTCTCGATCGCGTGGCGCTCGCTGCCGCAGCTCATCGCGTTCGTGCGCCGCGCACCGGGCAGTCTCGACTTCCGCGCGCGCACGTCGCTGTACGTCGTCGCGGTCGTGATCCTGCCACTGATTCTCTTCGTGCTCTTCGTGCGCGCGTATCTCGCCGATCGTCTCGCCACCGAATACGTCGATCGCGGGCAGACCGCGCTCAACACGGGTCAACGCGTGATCGAGGACTACCTCTCGACACAATCCGCTGCGCCGGAGCAATTGCTCGACGACGAAGTCCTCGCGTGGCTCGCACGCGTGATCGGCCACGATCTGCATTTCTATCGCGGCCACGAGCTCATCGCGTCGAGCCGCCGCGATCTTTTCGCCGCGCACGTCGAGTCGGAGCGACTGCCCGGCGACGTCTATTCGCAAATCGTCCTCGGCGGCAAGCAGCTCGTACGCGCGTTCCGCAAATCGGGCGCGACGCAGTACGTCGAGATCTACATCCCCGTGAATCTCGCGCCCGGCAAGAACTACACGCTCGCACTGCCGTTCATCGTGCAGGGCCGGCAGATCGAAGCGCAGGTGAACGATCTCGCGACGACGATCTACATGCTCCTGATCTTCATCGCGCTCGCCGCGATCGCCGTCGCGTTCCAAATCGCCCGCGGCGTCACGCGTCCCGTGCAGGGACTCGTCGCCGGCGCGCGCGCAGTCGCACGCGGAGACTTCGACGTCGGCATGGCCGTCCCACGCGATCCCGACCTCGGCCTGCTCGTCACGACGTTCCGCGACATGGCGCGCTCGATCCGCAGCCAGCAGGACGATCTGCGCCATGAGCGCGATCGCCTGCAGACGCTGCTCGAGAACATCAACGCCGCGGTGGTGGTGCTGGACGGCGAGATGCGCATCGGCGCCACGAACGCCATGGCGCGCCGGCTCTTCGGTCTCGACGACTACGAGAACGATCGCTTCGAGCCGCGCTTCGACGGCATCCGCGAGATGCTCGCCGAGCACCGCGCGCGCCACATCGAGTCGCGCGAAGTGGACGTGACGATCGACGGCAACGAGCGCATTTTCCGCGTCTCCATCGTTCCTCTTCCCGACACCGATGAAGAGATGCTGATCGCCGAGGATGTGACGGAGATCCTGCGGTCGAACAGGCTCGAGGCGTGGGGAGAGATGGCGCGGCAGGTC
>DATKFO010000888.1:0-3429 GCA_035544355.1 Thermoanaerobaculia bacterium | reverse complement strand
CACCCCCGCCCCGGAGCCTGCTCGCGGGTCGCCTCGGCCACGAGCGACGCGGGCACGAGCGCGCCGCGCGCGAATGCTTGCACGAGGTGGAACACATCGCGTGCGGTTGCGAACAATCCGGCGTGGCCGGCGGTGCCGCCGAGATGCCAGGCGTTGCCGTCGTGGACCTCTCCCCACATTAGCCCTTGTCGAAGTCCGGAGAGTGGCGCCTTCGCCATCGCGGCTTCGTAGCGCTGTCCCCATTCCGTCGCGGCGATCCGAGGGCGCAGCGCTGCGGGTGGGGTGAACTGCGCGTCACGAAGACCGAGCGATGCGATGAGTGAGCGTGCCTGAGAAGCGAAACCGGGAAGCGCGAGCCACAGCAACACGAAATTCAGATCCGAATAGATCACACGCGTGCCGCGCTCGCACTCCGGTCCGTGCTCGAGAATCGCGCGCAGCGGATCGTCGAACGTGTACAACGGCAGCCACGCGCGCAGCCCCGACGTGTGCGTGAGCAGTTCGCGCACTGTGTAGCCGTGCACGCGATCGTCGAGCGCGAACGCGCGCAGCACGAGCGGCGTCGTGATCAGCACCTTTGTCAGCGACGCGCAGTCGTAGATCGTGTCCGTCGTCGCACGAATCCGCATCGGCACCGCGACCGCGTTTCCGAGCGCACCGGTGTGCTCGAGCTCGTCACGCGTGCCGATCGCGTACGACGCGCTCGGAAACGAACCGATGTCGATTTCGTGTTGGAGAAATTGTTCGATCGCGTTCATGCACAGGAACGGCTGCGCGGCTTTACTGTCAATCGCGAATTTTGCCGTGAAATGGGCTACGATCCCGCGCCAATTCAACGAACCTTAGGAAGCAATGTTCCGTCTCGAAAAACTCGAAATTCACGGATTCAAGTCGTTTTACGACCCCGCACAGCTCACTTTCCCCGCCGCGCTGACCGCAGTCGTCGGCCCGAACGGCTGCGGGAAGTCGAACATCTGCGACGCCCTCATCTGGGTTCTCGGCGAAAACCGCGCCTCGCACATTCGCGGCGAGACGATGGACGACGTCATCTTCCAGGGCTCCGCGCGACGCCGCCCGCTCTCGATGGGCGAGGTTACGCTGACCCTCGGCACGTCGAACGGCGACAGCAATCATCCGATGGCCGACGACGGCCGCATCGTCATCAATCGCCGCGTGTTCCGCACCGGCGAGTCGGAGTTCCGCCTCAACGGCCGCCGCGTCCGGATGAAAGACATCTCCGACATCCTGATGGACACGGGCCTCGGCATCCGCAACTACTCCGTCATGGAGCAGGGCAAGATCGATCTCATTCTCTCGAATAAGCCGCAGGATCGCCGCCGCCTCATCGAAGAAGCTGCGGGCATCACGAAATACAAAACGAAGCGCCGCGCCGCGGAGCTGAAGCTCGAAGAAACGCAGCAGAACCTGCTGCGCATCGACGACACCCTCGCCGAGGTCACGCGCAATCTGAATTCGCTCAAGCGGCAGGCATCGAAAGCGCGACGCCACAAAGAGCTCGCCGATCAACTCTCGACCGCGAAACGCTCGCTCTACAAGGGCCGCATCGTGCTCGCGCAGATCGAAGAAGAAGAATCCGCGCGCGCTGTTGCGGATTCGCAGGCACGTGAGAGCGAGCTCGCCGCGCAGCTCGGCGCGGATGAAGCGGAGCTCGCCGAAACGCGCACGCATCACACCGGCCGCGCATCGCGCGCGTCCGCCGTGCGCGAAGAAATCGCGGGACTCTCCGCCGACGTCGAACGCCTCCGCTCGTTCCTCCAGCAATCCGAAACGAACCTCGGCGATGTCGTGCAGCGCATCGAAAACGCGCGCACGCAGATCGCGACGCTCGAGCAGGAAGGCGCCGAACAGCAGGCCGCGCTCGACGAAAAAACGCAGCAGCTCGAAGCCGCACGCGAAGAGCGCAATCGTCTGCGCGAGATCGCCGATCAGCTCGAGCGCGATCGTCAGGAAAAATCCGACGCCGTCCGCCAGCACGAAAAAGCACTCGCCGATGCGCGCGAGTCGCTGATGAAGACGATCGCGAAGATCTCCGAGGCTCGGAATCAGGTACATCAGATCGAGATCGCGGTCGAGAAGTGCGAGTTTTACCTCACGAAACTGACCGAGAGCGCGCGGCGCGCAACCGAAAGTCGCAACGGCGCACTCGCGCAGATGAACGAGTCGGAGCAGTCCCTTCGCGATGCAGAACAGGCGCTCGTCGATGCACAGACGACCGCGCGCGAAGCGATTTCGCTGCGCGATGAGTTGAACGCGAAACGCGACGCGCTGCGCGAGTCGCTCGCCGGCACGCGCGATCGCGTGTCGCAGACGACGTACAAAATCGATTCGCTGCGCGCGCTGCTCGCTTCGTTGGAAGCGCAGGACGAAGACGTTCGCCGCGCGATTCTCGAGATCCTGCCGAATGCGATGTCCGCCGCCGAAAGCGTGCGCGCGATGGAAGGATTCGAAGCCGCGCTCGACACGCTGCTGCGCGAAGTCTCGAAAGCGGCCGTCGTCGACACCAGCGACGTCGCGATCGAAGCGATCTCGCGTTTGCGCGAGCGCGGCGCGGGTCGCGGCGCATTCATCGCGCTCGATTACGTTCCGGGCAGCGAAGGCTCACGTCGCGGCGATGCAGCACATTCGGTCGTCGGCGAAGGTCCGATCGCGAATGCCGTGCGGCGTGCGATTCCCGAGGCTTATATCGTCGGGTCGCTGCGCGAGGCGATCGATCGGGCGAAAGAGCGGCCGCATGCTACGTTTGTCACACTCGAAGGCGACGTCGTGCGCGGCCCGCTCGTCATCGGCGGCAAGCTCGAAGGCGGCACGCCGGGCGTCTTCTCGATCAAGCGCCAAATCTCCGACCTCGAAGCATTTCTCGGCACCGAAGAAACGCGCGCGAGCGGCATCGCGACGGAGCTGCAGTCGCTCGAAGACGATCTGCGCGCTGCGGATGATGCGCGCATCATCGCGGAAGAGCGTGCGCGCGGCGCGGAGCAGGAACTGCGCGAACGTCGCGGACATCGCGAGCGCGCCGGCGCGGAACTGCAGCGGCTCGAAAAAGACCTCGCCGTCGCGTCGGAAGAGCAGACGCTGTACACCGAAGAGAAGGACGGACTGATCGCGCGCAAGAACTCGGCGATCCACGAAATGGAAACGCTGCAGGCGCGCGAGCAGGAATTGCACGAAGCGATTCGCTCGAACGAGGAGCAGCTTTCCGTCGCGCGCGCGGGCTTCGAAGAGGTGACGGAGATCGCGTCCAAGGCGCGCGTCGACGTCGAGACCGCCGCCGGCAACGTGAACGCGATCCAGCGCGAGCACGAGAACCTCTCGCGCATCGTCATCTCGTTGGGATCGCGTGCGACGCAGTTGCAGCAGGAGATTGAAGCGCTCGTTCGCAAGCAGCACGACACTGAAGCCGCGGTCGAG
>DATKFO010000887.1:0-3254 GCA_035544355.1 Thermoanaerobaculia bacterium | reverse complement strand
GGTCGCCGCAGTCCAAACACGCGCATTCTTCGCTCCAGCACCTCGAGCGTGAGCAACACGACCGCCGCGAGAAGCAGGTACGTTCGCAGCGGAATGTGCCGCTTCTCGCGTGGGAGATCGCGCCACACGTCCGCGACTGCGATTCGTTCGCGGCCTCCGGTTGCTCGTGCGAGGCGCTCGAGTGTTCTTCTCCCCTCGCCTGCTTCGGAGGGCGCGAGCTCCGGCGAGAACGGGAGGACGACGGGCGTGAGGGTCACGCGTCCTGCGCCGGGGACGTCGACGGTCGAGAGATAGGTCTGGCCGCTCTTGAGCGGGATCTCGAGCGACAGTTCGTCCGGCGTGCGCCACGTCATCTCTGCGTGCGTCACGTTCGGCGCGCCGCCGGGTGCGCCTGCGAGCGTGGTGACGCGCGGCAAGCGTACGATCGGTGACGTCGTGCGCTCGGGATCGAGTTGCAGTTCGATGTGGCACACGCCTTTGTCGACGTGCTGCGTGACGAGCATGTCCTGCGGCAGCGGTGCCGCGGCACCCGCGGTCCAGCGCGCGAGGCTCGTGAAGAAGTTTCCCGTCTCCGGCCACGTCGCGATCGCGCCAGTGTCTTTTCCATCCATCTCGCCCGTGTACGAAAGCACGCGTCCCGCGCCTGCCATCCACGTTGCGACGAGCGGCGCGTGGTATTCGTCGCGGGTGAGCACTGCGGCGGTCGCGCCATCGCGCAAGTACGAAAGGTTGTAGCCGCCGACCGCGGGCATTCCTTCGAACATGCGTCCGGTGAGCGACACGATGCTGCCCGTCGGCTCGACCGCGCTCGGCGTGTCGATGAAGGTGCTGCGCGCGACGATGAAGGTGTCCTGCGCGAAGAGGCGCGGCAATTCGTTCGCGTCTTCGGTGAAGAAGATGCGGCCGCCGCCGCGCTTGGCGATGTCGCGCAGCAGATCGGCGTCGACGTCGGTCGGCTTACCGAGGCCGATCACGGAGACGGTGATGTTCGCTTGTGCGGATTTCTCGAGCAGCTCGCGATACATGCCCGGCTCTTCGGAATCAGCGGCGTCGGCGAACAGGATGATGTGCCGCGTTTGCGCCTGCGCGGTGAGCAGCATTTTCGCGGCGGTCGACAGCGCCTCGAAAATGAAGATGCCGCCGCCGGAGGATTCGACGCCGAGGATGCGCGAGCGGAGATCGTTGCGTCCTTCGATCGGATCGAGGTCCGCGATGATGTGCGCGCTGCTGTCGACGGCGACGACGCCGAGCTCGTCCTGCGGGCCGAGGAGATCGAGGACTTGCACGGCGCTGATGTTGGCGAGATCCATTTTCGTCTGCACCGAGTTCACCGGCACGGCCATCGAGCCGGAGCGATCCATCGCCACGACGATGGCCATGTTCAGCTTGCGATGCTCGCGACGGAGCTCCATCGAAACGGGCAGCACAGGATCGAGCGGCGATTTGAAATAGCCGCCGGCCGCGTACGAGCTGCGTCCGCCGGTGAGCATCAAGCCGCCGCCCGCGTTCGTGACCCACGACGCGAGCGTTTTCATCGCAGGTGTGCCGACGTCGTTCGCGGGAAGGTTTTCGATCAGCACCGCGGAGTAATTCGAGAGCGATTCGAGCGTCCAGTCGGCGCGTGGCGGCGCGTCGATTTTCAGTCCGCCCGCGGCGAGCAGTTGCGGCACGCGCGATTTCGGCGAGCCTGCGTAGAGCAGCGGTTTCGGTCCGCTCACGCCGACGAGAAACTTCGCGCGATTGTTTTCGGGGACGCTGTCGTCCTGTGCAGGACCGACGCGCACGTTATACGAAAGCGTTCCGCCCGACGACGCGCGATCGCGAAATGCGATGCGATTCGTGCCGCTGACAAGTCGATGCGTGCCTTTCGCGATCGTCGTCGCGCCGCGCAGCAGCTCGACGTCGATGTCCTGCGCGCGCGGCGAATCGATCCACGCCGCGATCACGAACGACTCGCCCGGCGAAACGTTCGACGGCGCATCGACGCGCTCGATCGCGACATCGGCGGCGGACGAGCGCGCAAGCACGCGGTAGTCGATCGCGACGCCGCGCGCGGCGGCTTGCAGCGATGCGGCGCGCGGATCGCATCCGGTCCAGCGGCCGTCGCTGATCACGACGATGCGTCCCGGCGCGCCGCGCGGCACGAGCGAGAGCGCAGTCTCGAGGCCGTCGTGCAGGTTCGAGCCGTCGTCGCCGATGCGCTGCTGAAAATCGGAGAAGTGATTCGCGTCGGCCTGCTCGATGTGCGCCTGCCGTCCGAACGAAACGACGGCGAGCTTCGACTCCGCGCCGCGTTTGCTCTCGAGCGCACTGATCACATCGCGCTGCGTGGCGTCGCTCGACGGCGGCATCGAGAGGCTGCGATCGGCGACGACGACCACGACGCCGGCGCGGCTGCGAAGCTGGATGGCGAAGCCGGCGAGCGCGAGGAGGATCAGCGCGACGACGAGCGCGCGCAGCACGAAGAGAATGCGCGACGGTGGAGGCCACAGCCACAGCGCCGCGGCGAGCGGGATTGCGAGGACGAGCCAGAGTGGATCGAGGAACGTCATGCTGTCGCCGGCCGCATCACGCGTTGATGGAGAACGAGAGCGAGCAGCGTTACGAGCAGCAGCGCCCAGACGATGCTCATGTAGCCGCTCGTGATCAGCACCTCGTCGCTCCAGCCGCCCCACGTGCCGCTCGCGGCGCGGCTGAGATCGGACTCGGCGGCGATCAGCGGATTCGCGGCGAAGCGATATTGCTCGCTGCCGCTGCGCACGTTCCAGAGTCCCGGCTGCGTCGCGGAGATCACGACGTCGTTGCCGTGCGACGCGATGCGCTGCTTCGTGCCGTCGGGCGCGGTGACGTCGACCTTGTCGCTCGCGTCGTGCAGCGTGATCGCGGCGTCGGTGCCGAGGAGGATGTTCGCGGCGCGGACGCCGGGTGCGCGCGACGCTCGCCACGCGACGAGGTTCCAGATCAGCGACGGCCACGCGGGCGAGCGCTGCACGTTCGAGATCGCGGGGTCGAAGCGCATGCGGATGCGATGGTTGACGGAGTCAACGATTTCGTCCGTGATCAACGGCTGGTTGCCGACGAGGACGACGGGCGTGCCGGGCATCGGGCCGCGTGCCGCGCCCCACACGAGGCCATCGAGCGCGAGGCCTTCGGCGAGTGGATGCGTGCGATCGATGACGTACGGGCCGATGAACGCGGCGTTGCCTTTTTGCGATTGGATTTCGAGCGACCATTGCGTTGTCGGTGACGCGTGA
>DATKFO010000886.1:0-9265 GCA_035544355.1 Thermoanaerobaculia bacterium | reverse complement strand
AGCATCTCCTCTCCATCGCCAAAAATCTCCCGCGCTTCGATCCGTTCCGCGCGGTCACGCTCGCCATGTCACGCCGTTCCCAACTGGAGGGTCGCTTGCTTTCCATTCTTCAAGCCGATGTTCGCCGCCGTGCCTTCAGCGCGCGCGGAGTCGCGATCGCCTGCGGGCTCGCGCTTCTCGTCGTCATCCCGATCTCCGCGTTCCGCATGAGCGCATCGCCCGCGCCGGAGCAGCAGGCGCAGAGCCGCGAGCCGAAGAACAAAGACTTCGTCTACGCAAAGAACGACAACAAGCACAAGAAGACCGACTCGGAAATCACCGTCGTCCCCGACGTCGAATCGCTCACCGATTATTTCTTCACGAACGTCGTGAAGCTCGAGCGCACGCCGAAGAACGGACACGACTGGTACGAGCGCGGCATGGAGCTGCATCACCAGGACCGCTACGACGAAGCGATCGAAGCGTTCAAGCATTCGATCGCGGCCGGCTATCGCATCGACGCGTCGAAATACAACATCGCGTGCGGCTACTCGCTGCTCGATGACAAAGAGAACGCGCTGCGCTGGCTGAATGAAGCCGTCGACGCGGGCTTCAACGATCCCGACAAGATCGGCGAAGACTCCGATCTCGATCCGATCCGCAGTGATCCGCGCTTCCGCCAGATCATCGGTAATGAAGCGGCCGATCAAGTCACCGAACGCGTGACCGAAACGCTGCAGGACTACGACCGCCTGCGCAAAGAGCACGCGAAGGACGGCGACGACTGGTACGAAAACGGCCTCGACCTGCTGCGCCTGCGCAAGTTCGACGAGAGCATCGCCGCGTTCCAGGAAGCGATCCGCCTCAACGGGAAACCCGCCAGCGCGATGTACAACATCGCCTGCGCGTACTCGCTCTCCGGCAATCGCACCGCCGCGATCGAGTGGCTCGACAAGGCCGTGCAGAACGGCTTCGATCAGCTCGACAAGCTGAAGAACGATCCCGACATCCGCGCGATCCGCGACGACGCGAGGGTGCGCGAGCTCACGCAGATGGCAAACGATCTCCGCCTGCAACCGCAGCACGACAAGTGGTCGTGGTTCCACGGCGATGACGATTGGGAAGAAGTCGCGCAGGAGCATCGCCGCATGACGCAGAAGTATCCGAACCAGGGCCGCGCCTGGTTCAACCTCGGATACTCCTCATTGCAAGCAGAGAATTACAAAGAATCGATCGACTCGTTCCAGCGCGCCCTGCAGCTCAATTACCGCCCCGGCACGAGCTCGTACAACATCGCCTGCGCCTACGCCCGTCAGGACAACAAAGACGCCGCGTTCGAATGGCTGAAGAAAGCGCGCGCCACAGGCTTCGAGCTGTGCAACTACCTCGAAGACGACGAAGACCTCGACAACCTCCACCGCGACCCGCGCTATCGCGCCCTGCGCGAATCGCTCCGCGCGGAGATGGAGAAGGAACACGAGGACGACTGAGTTTAGGAGTGCGGTGGCAAAGCCACCGCTTTGTGATCCGGATAGGAGAGCGGCGGCTCTGCCGCCGCACTCCTAGATCACTTCCTCGTAACCGTCACCTCGCCGCTCGACGCGGCTTCCAGCTCGAACACCAGCTTGCGCACGCCGCCCGCGCGCGATTGCGCGACTAGCTTCGCCTGTGGCGTCGCGACCCACTCCGCATCGGCCGGCGCGTTGTAGACGAACACCGCGAACTTGCGATCGCCCGGTTGCATGCGCACGCGCGGGATGAACGTCTCGTCGTTCACGACGAATGGATATCCGGCGTTCGTCTTGTCGTGCGAGCCGCCCTTCACCATCAGCCATTGCGATTGCGTCTCCCAGAAAAACGGCTGCGAGACCGCGACCTCGCTCGCGCCGGGCACGACGACGTCCGCGCGCGCGTAACCCTTCGATTCCGTTTCGAGCACGCGCACGAGACTCTTCACCGCATACGATCCCGGCGGAAGACTGAGCGTGCCGTAGTACTTGATCCCGCCGCCCGCGCGCAGCTTCGCGCCGACTTTCGTGAGATCGAGTCCCATCCGCTGGAACAGCGAATCGCGCACTTTGCCGTCGGCGTCGAACGCGTAGACGTAAATCTCCGCGGTCGCGAGGTTGTCGCGGCCGCTCGTCGCGAGCTCTTTTCCTTCGATCTCGAGAATCACCGGCACCTGCGCGTTTGCATCGGTCGTCGGGAACGGCGCGGCGAGCGCGGCGACGTGCAGATCGTCGACCGGCATGTCGTTCATGATGATTTCCGCGTTCGACAGCGACCGCTCGATCTGTCCTTCGCCGCCCGCTTCGAAGTAACCGCTGCGATAGACGATGTGCGCGTCGGGCACATTGCGAAGACGCACTTTCAGTGAATGCGCCTTGCCCGGCGTCGTCGTCGGCGCGCTGAACGCGAGCACGTAGACGACTTCCTGCTGCTTGAGCATGCGCGCGAAGTCGTCTTTCAAATCGTTCGTGTTGCGGAAGACATGGCCGCCCGTCGGATTCGCGACCATGAACAACGCGTCACCCGAGTTCACCTTCGCGCCGTTGCGCATGTCGGTGGTCGCGCGCACGCCCTGGATGTCGATCGCGTGCAGGATCACATCGGATCGGCGAAAGACATCGGCCATCTTGCCGAGCAGATTGAGACCTTCCGCGCTGCCGAAACGGCTGTCGCTGTCGATGTTCCAGATCTGTCCGCGCGACGCCGCTTCGTTCTCGACCTGCTGCTCGCGCACCGACCGCACCTCCCGCCCTTGCACGAACCGCGGATCGAATCCCTCGGACAACAGGACGATCTGTTTGCGTCCTGCGACGCCACGCAGCGCGCGCGCGAGTCCGCCGAAATTCGTGATCTGTTTCTCGACACGCGCACGGTTGTATTGATCGTCGAGCAGCGCGCCGCGGCGCGTCATCTCGCGGATCTCGGCGTCGACGCCGCGACCTGCCTGCCCCGCATTGCTGTTGCCGGTATCGGTGTTGCCTTGTCCCGCGCCGGCGATCTGCAGCGGATCGAATGCCTTGAAATTCATCGGATCGCCGATCGCCGCACGCACGATCTCGCGATCGGTGGTGAACGCGCTGAGCAGTCGGAAGCCCTTGTCGACGTCGACCGTGCCGACCGCGACGAGATCGCGCTTGCCGGCGTTCTGTTCGACGAACGCGCGCGCCGCATCCTGCGCCTTGATCAGCGACGCCGGCGACGAAAAGGAAAGATCGAACAGCAGCATGAACGACCGCCGCGCCGCCGGATTCATCGGCGACGCCGACTTCATCGACTCCTCCGACGCAAAGTCGAAGACGTCGAACGAAGTGATCGCGCGCGATTTCCCTTCGTCGATCAACTCGAAATTCGCAGCCGTGAGCCCGCGCACGGGATTGCCCGCCGCATCGAGCACCGTGACCGGAACCTCGACGACGGAGACGGTGACGGTTTCGCGCGACTGCGCAAACGCGAGGGTGGCGAGAAGGGAGAGGGAAAGCGCGATTCTCGTGCGCATCGTGAGAGTGTAGCCCCGGTGCGTAAGCCCGGGGAATGTCACGATGCGGCTGCCAAGATTACGAAGCCCGCCGGGTTCATCGGCGGGCGACACGCTTTACGAATCCAACAGTGTCGCCCGCCGATAAAGCCGGCGGGCTTTGCAACATTGGCCACGACATCCCGAGTGGCCCCGGGCTCACGCGCCGGGGCTATGTGAATTTGAATTCGAACCCCGCAACATCCCATTCCGCAAAATCCGCGAGATCTCCGCGACCACTTCATCCGTCGATTTGCCGAAGTGGTCCTTCACGCCGAACAGGATCTCGACCGTGAAGTAGTTGTAGAAAATCCGCGTCGCCAGCATCACCGCCGACGTCGGCGAAAGTCCCTCGGAGAGTTTCGACGCGAGCTCCGACTCCAGGCCGTGCGATTTCATGAAGGCGTTGAAGCGTTCGGCCATGCCTTCGTAGAACTTGCGCACGTGCGAGCCGTCAAACTCGACGACGTCGACGTAGATCAGCGCGACGTATTCGCGATAGTCGCGTACGATGTCGCGCACCGCGCTGCCGATGCCTTCGAGGTTCTCCGGAAACGATCCCGACATCAGCGCCTTGTTGAACGGAAAATCGGGCTGCGACATCTCCGTGAAGTAACGATCGAGCAGCGCGCGAAAGATCGTCTCTTTGTCCGGAAAATGGTGGTAGACGTTGCCCTTCGACAACCCGGCCGCCTCGGCGATGTCGCGCACGCTCGTGGCGCCGTATCCGCGGTGAGAAAACAGCCGCAGGGCCGCGTCGAGAATTTGATTCTTCGACTTCTCGGAGCGCTCTTCCTGGTTCATGGACTCACGTTGATTGCCTTGCGAAGCTCGTCTTTGACGACTTTCCCATACGGCGTTCGCGGCAATGCTTCGAGAAACACAAAACGTCTCGGGACCTTGTACTTCGCAATCTTAGTCGCAAGAAACGCCGCGAGCTCATCGGATGTGATGTCGTGCGCGACGACGAACGCAACGCCGGCCTCGCCCCACGTCTCATCCTCGACCGCGATGACCGCTGCATCTGCAACACTCGGATGCGCCGCGAGCGCGGCCTCGATCTCCGCGGGATAGACATTCACGCCGCCCGTAATGAACATCTCCTTGCGGCGGCCGGCGATGAAATAGAAACCGTCGTCATCGCAGCGCGCGAGATCGCCGGTGTGAAAGAAACCGCCAGCGTCATACGCAGCGCGCGTGGCTTCTTCGTTGTTCCAATAGCCTTTGCTCACGTGCGGGCCACGGAGGCAGAGCTCGCCGACGCCGTCCTGCACCTCGATCAACTTCGCTTCCGTGAACATCATCGGCTTGCCGATCGAGCCCGGTTTGCGCAGCGCGTCTTCGTCGGTCATCGTGAAGCAGTTCACGCCGGCCTCCGTCATTCCGTATCCCTGCCGCATCACCACTCCGCGCTTCCGGTATGCGTCCAGGATGGAGAGCGGCAGCGGCGCTCCGCCGGAGATCAGCCAGCGCACGTGCGCGAGATCGACGGTCGCGAATTCCGGCGCGTCCATGAGCATCTTCCAGATCGTGGGGACGCCGAGGATCACGGTGCAGCGTTCGCGCTCGATCGTTTGCCAGACGATGGAGGGATCGAAGGTTTTGTGCAGCACGATCGTGCCGCCGGCGGAAAAGATCGGGATGAGAAACGCCGCGAGTCCGCCCGCGTGATAGAGCGGCGTGAAGACGGGCGAGACGTCCGTTTCGCGGAGACCCCAGTTGATCGCGGTGTTGTAGCCGTTCCACCAGAGCTGGCGGCGCGGGATCATCACGCCTTTCGGTTTGCCGGTGGTGCCACTCGTATAGAGGAGGCAGTAAGTGTCCTCGGGGTTGCCGGTTGCCGGTTGCCGGTTGCCAGAGGATCCAAAGCGGTGGCTTTGCCACCGCACTCCTAGACCGTCATAAAGCACGTTCATTCCGCAGTCGCGGATGATCGCGTCGCGTTCGTGTTCTGTTGCGCGCGTCGACAATGGCACGACGATCGCGTTGACGCGTCCTGCTGCGAAGAAGAGCTCGAGGAATTCGATGCAGTTGTGCGCAAGGATGCCGAAGGTGCTGTTCGGTTCGAGGGTGGCTGCGGCGCGATCGATGCGCGCGTCGAGCTCGGCGTAGGTCAGGCGCTGGCCGGTCTCGATGTCGACGAGTGCGATTCGCTGCGGGGTGATGCGCGCGCGTTCGTGGACTAGGTCGCCGTCAAACATGCGAGGAATCGCTCCGGCTGCTGCGCGTGCGGGATGTGTGCGGCGCCGTCGAGGACGTGCAGTTTCGCGCCGGCGATGCCCGCTTGCAACGCTTCCGCGTATGAGACGGGAAGCACGCCGTCGTCCGCGCCCCAGACAAGCGTCGTCGGGACGTTGATGTCTTTCAATCGCGCGTCGACGAAGTTGGCCATGATCTCGGTGACGCGCAGCATCGGCGCGTCGGTTGCGCGTGCGATCACTGCGTCGATCGCCCATTCGGGCGGGACGAAGTTCGGGCCGTGGACAGCCCGGAGAAGTGTTCGTGCGGCTTCGGGGGTGGTGGCGGTGGTGGGCGTTGCGAAGGGTCGCGCGAGTCCGCCTGCGGCTTCGAGAATGAGGTGCGCGACTTTGTCGGGATGTTTGAGTGTGTAGAGGATGCTGATCCATCCACCGAGAGAATTTCCTACGAGCGTGACCGCGGGTTGATGTTCGAGGATCGCGTGGAGTCGGTCGACCATCAGCGAGAGCGGGATCGGGCCTTCTTTCGGTTCGCTCTCGCCGTGACCGGGGAGGTCAGGAAGGATCACGCGATGCGTTTGCGCGAGTTTCGGCGCGATCGCTGCCCAGGTGCCGGCTTGATCGTTCACTCCGTGCACAAGAATCAATGTTGGACAGGCTTCAGCACCACCAACCCAGTACACCGTTCCGTCGAGCTCGTGCCGCGTGAAGCCGCTCATTCCGAGCGCCGCGCGCGTCGCGCGCACGTAATCCGCGGCGGAGTTGATGCTCACCCGAAGAGCCGCCTTTCGTCGCGCGGCATGCGGAATGCGGCGGCGGCCTGGTTGTAGCCGACGCCGGAGCCGACGAGCACGACGAGATCGCCGGGCTTGATCTTCTTCTGCTGCAGCGCGTCGTCGAGCGCCATCGGAATGCATGCGGAGCCGGTGTAGCCCCAGCGCTCCATGATCGTGTGTGTTTTCGATTCGGAAAGCCCGAGGTCTTGCATCACGAGCTCGATCGTCGGCTTGCGCACTTGCGTGAAGACGATGAAGTCGATGTCGTCGATCGCGAAGGCGCCATTCTCCGCGACGCGACGCACGAGCCGCGGCCAGCCTTCGTTATTGATCTCGGGCGGATAGCGGTCGAACATCTTCACGAACGCGCGTCCGTTCTTGATCGACTCTTCGCTCGCCGGCTCGACGGTGCCGCCTGCGGCGATCATCCAATTGCGCGCATATGTGCCGTCGGCCTGAAACGCAGCTGCGATAAATCCCGGCTCGTTGCTGCGCTCGAGGATCGCGGCTCCTGCGCCGTCGCCGTAGAAAAAAATCATCGGATCGTTTTCGAGCGCGAGCTTGCGCATCATGTAGACGCCGACGACGAGCACGGCCTTCAGCGACGGATTCGTCGACATCAAGCCCGCTGCGTTTGCGATCGCGGTCGGAAATGACGCGCACGCGCAACCGACGTCGAATGTGCCCGCGTTCTTCGCGCCGAGCTTCGCCTGCAGCACGACCGACGTCGCGGGCGTGATGTAGTCGGGCGAATCCGTTCCGAGAATGATCAGGTCGATGTCTTCGGCGGTTTTCTGCGCGCGCGTGAGTGCTTGCTGCGCGGCACGCAACGCGAGATCGGACGCGGCCCAATCGCACGGCGCGGCCCAGCGGCTGCGAATGCCGCTCGCCGCTTCCATCTTGTCGACGAACTCCGGCGCGTTTCCGTTGAAGCGCACGCGGAGCATGTCGTTCGTGATCTCGTTTTCCGGCAGATAGCTGCCGGTGCTGACAATGTTCGCGTAGGACATCACGTCCCCATCACCAATCCACCATCGACGCTGAGCACCGCACCCGACACGAATTTCGCCGCGTCGCTCGCAAGCCACACGTAGGCGTTCGCGATGTCGTCGGGCTCACCGAGCGTGCCGAGCGGCGTGTGCTGCGCCATCGAGTCGAGCACTTTCTGCGGCATGGCCTTGACCATGTCCGTGGCGATGAAGCCGGGCGCGACGCAGTTGACGCGAATGTGAAAGCGTCCAAGCTCGCGCGCCCACGTCTTCGTGAAACTGATCACGCCCGCCTTCGTCGCGGCATAGTTCGTTTGTCCGAAGTTTCCGTAGAGACCGACGATCGAGGACGCGTTGAGCACTGCGCCGCCGCCCGCCTGGATCATGTGCGGCACGACCGCGCGCGTGCAGAGAAACACGCCTTTGAGATTGACGTTGATGACGGCGTCGAACGTCGCATCGTCCATCATCGAAACGACCGCGCCGTCTTTCCACTTCACGAGCTGCGCGTCGCGCAGGATGCCCGCGTTGTTCACGAGGACGTCGATGCGGCCGTGCTCCTCGACCACTTTTTGTGCAGCGGCGTTGACGACGTCGCTCTTCGTGACGTCAACGTCCGGCACGTCCCACACGATGACTTTCGCGCCTTCGCGCTCGAAGGCCGCGGCGGTGGCGCGGCCGATTCCGGCCGCGCCACCCGTCACGATGACGATTTTGTTCGCAAGGTTGAAGTTCACTAGAACACCCAGCGCACACCCAGCTGGAATTCGCGCGCCGGCAACGTTGCGGTGTACTGGCCGAAGCGCGGATTCTTCACTGCGACGGCGGCGGGATTCGCCGCCGTCGGTCCGCTGAGGAACTCGCCGCCCGACACCGACTGCACATCAAAGTTCGTCGTGTCCGTCACATTGAACACCTCGGCGATCGCTTCGAGGGATCCGCCGCCGATCGCGAAGCCTTTCGTCACGCGCAGCGAGAGCTGGCGGAACGGAGGTCCGTCTTCCTTGTTGCGGCCGATGCCGGCGGGACGATCGGAGTTCTTGCCGTCGCCGTTGAAGTCGTATCCGAGGCGGTGCGTCCACGGCTGGCCCGAACCGTATTCGTAGATCGGCGCGACGCGCAGTCCCCACGGCGCGTGGAAGATGCCGCTGACGACGAGGCGATAGCGCTCGGCGCCGCGCGCGCGTCCGAACTCGGACTCGAGATCGTGCGGATCGTTCGGATAGCCGGTCGGGAAGTCGGGGCTGAAGTCGTCGCTGATGTTTTTCTTGTCGGCGAACGTCAGCGATGCGGTCACGAGATCGTTCTTGCGGATCGAGCCATTGAGGCTGACGACGAGCGCTTTGTATTTCGAGTGGCCGTCGTTCGAGTAGACGTTCACCTGGTCGTACTGTGTGAACGGACGCGTGCGCGTTGCGTTGCCGGACCAGTTGAGGTCATGAATGACGATCTCGTCGTCACCTTCGACGTAGACGCCTTCGGTGTCGAGGTAGAGGCGCGAGCTGCCGAGCTTCATCGTGTAGCCGACGGTCGCCTGCGTCGATTCGGGATTGTGGTAGTCGGAGGAGAGCAGCGCGATCGCCGGCTTCGACTGAATGCCGGTCGTGGTCGGATGCGCGGGATCGAGTGCGAGCGCGGGGATGCCGAGGAGAGCGCCGTTGATGCGCGTGTACGTCACGCGGCCGGTCACGCCGTTCTGCTGCAGTTCGGTGAGCGCCGGCACGAGCAGGTAGCGGCCGATATAGCGGCCGATGCCGCCGCGGACCACGCTGCTGCCGTCGCCCTTCACGTCGTAGCTGA
>DATKFO010000885.1:0-4352 GCA_035544355.1 Thermoanaerobaculia bacterium | reverse complement strand
GCGTCTCATTTCCATGCGAATTGCTGCGACTCTGCTCTCTCTTCTCCTCTCGATCTCTGCATCGGCGCAACGGCTCGCGGTCATCGTCGACGGCGGCGAGCGTCCTGAGTACAACGCGCGCGGCACGACGTACGTCGAGGCGCTGCGCGGACGCAATTACTCGCTGCGGCTGAGCAATCCGACTCCGTATCGTGTCGCCGTCGCGCTCTCCGTCGACGGGCTCAACACGATCGACGCGCGGCATAGCGACGCGTGGAGCGCGTCGAAGTGGATCCTCGATCCGTACGAGACGATCGACATCGACGGCTGGCAGGTGAGCGACTCCACCGCGCGCCGCTTCTTCTTCACCGGTGAGCGCAACTCCTACGGAGCGAAGCTCGGCCAAACCGAAAACCTCGGCGTGATCGAAGCGGTCTTCTATCGCGAGCGGCAGCGGCCGGTGAGCCGCGTCGGGCCTTTGTACGAAGGCGAGGAGCGCTCGGCGGCGGCGGGCGCGATGCCGGCGCCGAAGGCGGCGGACGATTACGCGGCGACCGGCATGGGGCATCGCACCGATCACTCGGTCTACACCGTCGACATCGATCTCGAATCGCATCCGATCGCGTCGGAGCGCATTCGCTACGAGTTCCGCGCGCAGCTCGTGAAGCTCGGCGTGATCGACGTGGAACCGCGACCGCTCGATCGCCGCGAGAAAGCGCGCGGCTTCGAGCGCTTCTGCCCCGAGCGCAATTGACGCGAAACGGGCCGGCTGAGAGCCGGCCCTACGTTGCGGCGAGACGCACAGATAGGAGTGTCTGTGCCACAGCGCGCAATCGCTCGACGGCGTGCTCCATGTCGGCGTGGATGCAGATCGTGTCGAACGCGATCGGCACGCGCGAGCCGTCGCGCGCGATCACGACGGACTCGCGTGCGAGCAGCAATGCTTGCGCCGCGGCTTCGTCGACGGTGAGCAGCGAGCCAGCCAGCTTGCGGGACACGAGCGCGCCGTCGGGCTCGTAGCGGCGATCGGCGAAGGCTTCGCGAATCACGGGCGTGCCTGCGGCGCGCGCGGCGGCGGCCATCTGCGAGTGATCCGGCGCGACGATCGCGATCGAGGGGTCGACGTCGCGAATCGCTTCGATGATCACGTTCGCGAGCGCGCGATTTTTGTGCGCGTCGTTGTAGAGCGCGCCGTGCGGTTTCACGTGGCGAATCGGCGCGATCGCGTGCAGCGACGCGATCTGCGCGACGAGTGATGCGCGCAATGCATCGGGCGTGATGTCGAGCGACACGCGTCCGAAGTTCGCGCGATCGGGATAGGACGGATGCGCGCCGAGTTTCACGTTGTGCTCGCGTGCGCGCGCGACGGCATCACGCATCGACGTTTCGTCGCCGACGTGACCGCCGCACGCGACGTTCGCGGAATCGATCATCGGCCAGATCTGGTCTTCGCCGGGTGCGCCTTCGCCGAGGTCTGCGCTGAGGTCGATCACAATTCGGTGCCTCTCGTTTCGGGGAGGAGCCAGATGAGCATCGCCCCGACGAGGAAGAAGACGGCGTCGGCGGCGATCGAGAATCCGAGGCCGTATTGCTTCGCGGCGGCGCCGATTGCGTAGGGTGCGGCTGCGGATGCGATGCGGCCCGCGCTGTAGCAGAAGCCTTGCGCGCTCGCGCGGATGCGTGTCGGAAAGAGCTCGGCGAGCATCGCGCCGAACATCGAGAAGTAGCCGTGCGCGAAGTAGCCGACGAGCGGGCCGATGAAGAGCAGCGTGAAATTCGAGCGCGCGCCGAATGCGAAGAGCGGAATCACGATCGTCGCGCCGATCATGAATGCGGTGAACGCGGGACGGCGTCCGATGCGATCGGCGATCCAGCCGAACGAGATGTAGCCGAAGAACGCGCCGACCTGCAGGATGATCAGCCACTCCGCGGATTTCGTGACGGTGAGTCCCGCGCCGCCTT
Organism: Thermoanaerobaculia bacterium; assembly: GCA_035544355.1. Classification (GTDB taxonomy): domain Bacteria; phylum Acidobacteriota; class Thermoanaerobaculia; order Gp7-AA8; family Gp7-AA8; genus DATKFO01. Next base: position 2,411 of record DATKFO010000885.1, on the reverse strand, counting down.
CACTCACCGGCGATGCGAGAAACGCGGGAAGCCACGACGTCACACCCCAATACGCGAGGAGCACGCTGCTCGCGACGACGGTGGCGATCGCCGTGCGACGGAAGAACGTAGGCGCAAAGATCTCGAACCAGCTCGATTCCGTTTTTTCGCGCGCGTGCCACACCGGCGGCTCTTCGACGTTGCGGCGGATGATGAACGCCGCGATCGCAGGCGCTGCGCCGACGAGAAACAGCACGCGCCAGCCGAAGCGCTCGAGCATGAGCGCGGAGAGTCCCGCGGCGATGAGTGCGCCGATCGCCCATCCCGCCTGCATGATGCCCATCGCTTTCGCGCGATGTTGTGCGGGCCACGTTTCCGCAACAAGCACAGAGCCGCACGACCACTCGCCGCCCATGCCGAGTCCGACGAGGACGCGCCAGGCCACGAAGTGCCACAGCTCCGTCGACGTCGCGAGTCCTGCCGTGGCGAGCGAGTAGAGCAGGATGCTGAACGTCATCGCGCGCACGCGGCCGATGCGATCGGCGAGACGACCGAATACGATGCCGCCGATCGCACCCGCGATCAGCGCGACGGACGTGAGCGCGCCCATCGTGCCGGTGGAGAGATGGAACTCGTTGCGGATCGGAACGACCGCGAACGTGAAGAGGAGGAAGTCCATCGCGTCGAGCATCCATCCGAGCTGCGCGGCGAACAGCGCGCGCCACGCCCGGCGGTCGACGTCGAAAATGGACATGCCCGCGCAGTGTAGCGCGGGCATGTCCGTCAATTCGTTCGCAAGTTACTTCGGTCCGACGACCTGCCAGTTGAGATCGGGCACCGCCGGCAATGGTGCGGACGTGATGATGTTCGTGCCGTTCATTTCCCAGAGGTAATTGCCGCCCGTCACGTCGTGGCGCCAGAAGATGTCCGCGCGCGCGTCGCCGTTGAAGTCGGCGATCGCGGCGATCTTCCATCCCGTGTCGGCGACCGAGTAGACGAAGCCGGAAGACGCGAGCGAGATGCCGTTCAACTGCCACAGGTAGGTCTCACCGGTGCTGCGGCGCCAGAAGAGGTCCGCCTTGCCGTCGCCGCTGAAGTCGGCGACACCGGCGATCTGCCATTCGGTATCGGGAACGCTCGGCAACGCGCCTTCCGCCATCACCTCGACTCCGTTCATGAGCCAGACATACACGAGACCCGTGGGCGGGTAATACCAGATGACGTCGTCGCGGCCGTCGCCGTCGACGTCGCCCATGCCGGCGATCTTCCATAGCGCGGGAGCTTCGAAATTGCTCTGTGTCCTGGCCGCTCCGTTCATGAGCCAAAGGGGCGAGCTCGTAAAGGCCGGATGCCGCCAAATGAGATCCGAGCGGCCGTCACCATTGACGTCGCCGGTCGCGACGACATTCACGTTCGGCGGATACGTCGGGGCCGACGCAGCTGGTATGGGAGACGCGCTCGCGCCATTCATGCGCCACAAGTACGTATCGTTGTTGCCCGTGTAGCGCCAGAAGTAGTCCGAATTGCCGTCGCCGTCGTAATCCGCGACGCCGACAATTTTCCAGTTCAAATCCGGTACGCCCGGCAATGGCACAGCTGTCACGGTCGTGCCGCTCATCTTCCAGAGGTAGTTCGCCCCCGTCGTCGCATGACGCCAGATCACGTCACCCTTGCCGTCGTTATCGTTGTCGCCTTTGACCGGGAAGCGCGCGAGAAATTGCACGGTAGCGGACGAGCCGATCGTCACGCCGTTGAGCGTGCCGGTGATCGTCGCGGTTCCGGGATTGATCGACGACGTCAGCGTCGCGGTGAAGGTCCCGTTGCCGTTGTCCGTCACACCGCCCAGCGAGCCGGCCGTCGTCCCGAGTGCGACCGTGTCGCCATCGCTCGAGGTGAGCGGATGTCCGAACTGATCCTTCAGCGTCACGACGATCTGCGACGTCGAAGCGCCGGTCGCGAGAATGCGCGGCTTGCTCGCCGTGATCTTCGACGTCGCGGCGGCGGCCGGCCCGGCGATGACGGTGATCGGCAACTCGACGTGAAGTTGGTTTTGCACGTCGTCGAGGACCAGGGACGGCGTGCCGTCCGTCCGGAACGTGAACGGGAGCGTGACGCTGCCGTCGCCGTCTTCGTGGAACGAGTAGGGACTCGGCAGCGTGGCGTGGGAGTCGTAGCTATTGAACGTCACGTATCCGCCGTAGCACGCTGCCGTAACGCCCTGCGCGGTTTTCGCCGTCAGCGTGAGATTGGCCGGGACCCCCGCGCGCACCGTCGACGGGCTCACCGTGAACGTCGTCGTGACCTCGGGACAGATCGTCCAGAGCTCGTTTCCGATGGGAAACCAGCTCGCCGCAAGAAAAACACGCCCCCCCGCGCCTGCCCACTGTCCCGGCACCGAGCCGCGCGGCCCCGGCTCGAGATCGTTGATCATC
>DATKFO010000884.1:0-4920 GCA_035544355.1 Thermoanaerobaculia bacterium | reverse complement strand
GAGTCTCAGCGATGCCGGCGAGGTGATCTCCACGCTGCCCGCGCTGCCCAGCGGCAATCTGAACGGCATCGCCTTCAGGTTGCTGTACGGATCGGTGCTCGACGCGGCCGCGGTGCAGGTGCTCGCGCCGGATGCCGTCGTGACGTCGCTGCGCCGAGGGAGCGCGCCGAAGGCGGAGACCCCGGCGGAGGCGATTCCGGCGGTCGAGGAGGAAGTGTCGCTGCGGTCGCTCTCGCAGACCGTGCGCGTCGACATCTCCCGCCTCGATCACGTGATGAACATCGTCGGCGAGCTGATCATCGAGAAGACGCAGCTCGAAGCGATGACGCGTGCGGTGACGACGCAGCAGGCGCGCATGGTCGCGCACGAGCTGACGAAGATCGCGCGCAACCTCGATCGCAAGCTCACCGAGCTGCAGAAATCGGTGATCGAGATCCGCATGGTGCCGGTCGGGCAGATCTACTCGAAGCTCTCGCGCACCGTGCGCAAGGTCGCGCGCGAGCTGAACAAAGAGATCGAGCTCGTGCTGCGCGGCGAAGACACGGAGCTCGACAAGATGATGGTCGAGGAGCTCACCGATCCGCTCATGCACATCATCCGCAACGCGCTCGATCACGGCATCGAGCCGGCGGACGAGCGGCGCAAGGCGGGGAAGAATCCGATCGGCCGCGTGACGCTCACCGCGTATCAGCAGGGCAACTCCGTGGTGCTCGACGTGAAAGACGACGGACGCGGCATCGATCCGCAGCGGCTGCGCGAAGTGGCGTTGAAGCGCGGATTGATCTCCGAGAAAGACAACATCGATCAGCAGCGCGCGTACGAGCTGATGTTCACGGCGGGATTCTCGACCGCGAGCGCGGTCAGCGAGATCTCGGGACGCGGCGTCGGTCTCGACGTCGTGAAGAAAAACATTCAGGAGCTGAAGGGATCGATCGAAGTCCTCTCGCACATCGGCGAAGGGACGACGTTCCGCGTCTCGCTGCCGATCACACTCGCGATCATCCAGGCGCTCATCGTCGAGGCGGGCGGCGAGAAATTCGCGATTCCGCTGACGTCGGTCGAAGAATCGCTGCGCATCTATTCGAAAGACATCCGCACCGTCGAGCGGAAGGAAGTCTTCACCCTGCGCGACTTCACGATGCCGCTGCTGCGGCTCGCGGACGCGTTCGATCTGCGCGACGAGCGCGAAGACGGCCCTGACACGAAGTGGTTCGTCGTCGTCACGCGCTCGGGCGAGAAGACGATCGGCATTCTCGTGAGCGCGCTCGTGCGGCAGCAGGAAGTCGTCATCAAATCGATCGGCGAGCGCCTCAAGACCATTCCCGGAATCGCAGGCGCGACCGAGATCGGCGAGAGCGAGATCGTGCTCGTCGTCGACGTCGGCTCGCTGATCGATCACTTCGGAGGCCGCGCGCGCGAGTCGCGTGCGTTCGCGCATGTTTAGCCCGGCGCCACGGAGCGGACAACCTAAGAGGTTGTCCCACGTAGGACCGCCTCTCAGGCGGTCCGCAATTCTCGATGCTCGCTCCCGAAGGTCCGTCCATGTTTGAGGAATTCTTCGGCCTGTCCGCGAAGCCGTTCGGCAAAACGCCCGATCCTGCGTATCTCTACGAATCGCCGCAGCATCGCGAGGCGCTCGCGCGGCTCGAATACGCGGTGGAAGAAAAAGAGCTGGCGCTGCTCGTCGGCGACGTCGGCTCTGGCAAAACGACGCTCTCGCGCGCGCTGCTCGATCGCCTCGGCGATGCGCGTCCCGTCGTGCTGCTGATCAATCCGCGCATGACGCCGATGCAGTTGCTGCGCGCGATCGCGCAAGGCCTCGGCATCACACCCGCGCGCCTGCGCAACGATCTGCTCGATCAGATCCACACGAAGCTCTACGAGCTCTATGAAGAAAAACGCGAGCCGGTGATCGTCATCGACGAAGCGCAGCTCATCCCGAAGAAAACGACGTTCGATGAGATCCGCCTGCTCACGAATTTTCAGCTCGATGATCAGAATCTTTTGTCGCTGATTCTCATCGGCCAGCCGGAGCTCGAAACGCGCATCGATCGCGAAGCCTACAAAGCGCTGCGCCAGCGCATCGGCATGCGCTACCGCCTCGGCGCGCTCTCACTCGAAGAAACGATCGCGTACATCGAACATCGCATTCACGTCGCGGGCGGCACGCGCAATCCGTTCAGTCGCGCCGCGATGGAAGAGATTCACACCGTGAGCGGCGGCATCCCGCGACTGATCAACACCCTCGCGACCACTGCGCTGCTCGACGCGTTCGGCGAAGATGCCGCGACGATCGATCCCACGCGCGTCGCCGCTGCCGCACGCGACCACCACATGGAGCCGATGCATGGTTGATCTCGCGAAGATCAGGAAGAAAGCGAAGAAAGGGAACGCCGACGTCCCGGCGGCTGTCCCGGCGGCGTCCCCGCCGCCGCCGAAGCCAGAACCGGAGATCGTCGCCAGCGAGACGCTGGCGGTCCAGCCGGCGGAGACGCCGGCGCTCCCATCCAAACTCGAAAAATTCAAACAGGACGCCGGCAAGCGCCGCCAGTCCGAATCGATCACGCAGCTCGAGACGACGACCGGCGCGCAGCTCGAGCTGCTCACGTTCACCATCGCGCGCGAGCAATACGCGGTCGACATCGAGCGCATCGTCGAGATCGTCACGCCGCGCCCGATCACGCGCATCCCGAACGCCGACCGCGCCGTGGTCGGCATCGTCTCGCTGCGCGGCACGATCGTGACGCTCGTCGACGTGCGCGCGAAGCTGCGTCATCCCGTCGAGCCGGCGGAAACGCCCGACACGCGCGTCGTCGTCATCGACCTCAAAGGAGAGACCGTCGGCTTCACCGTCGACCGCGTTTTGCGCGTCGTGAAAATCGAAGTGAGCGAGGTCGAGCCGCATCCCGTCGTGCACGCAAGCGAGCAGGAGGAATCGATCCGCGGCGTGTTCCGCGCGGCGAACGCGTTGACGATCCTGCTCGATTTGGACAAGCTACTCGAAAGCAGGGCGCTCGCGACGGTCGTTGCCTGATCCCTCCGATCAACCTTCAGCATGGAACTGACCTGTCGAAATTGCGGCTCGAAGTTTCGCGCGGCGGTCGCCGCGCCACTCGTCACGCCCGTGCGCGTCGCCTGTCCGTCGTGCGGAAATCAGATGGTTCTGAAACCGCGCGCGGGGACTTCGCCGGGAACGCAACCCGTTCCCGAGCTCCCGTCGCGCCCGCACGCAGTCGCGCCGCCGCGCCGTCGCATCGCGGCCATCGCCGATGAAGTCCGCCCCTTCCGCGCATTCCTCGGCGATCACCTCAAGCAGATGGGATTCGACGTCACGTACTTCGAGACCGGCGAGCCGACGCTCGACTTCGTGCGCCGCGCGCGCGCCGATCTGTTGATCGTCAATGTTTACCTGCGCGGCAAGCTCGGCGTCGAGGTGTCCGAGGACATCAAGGCTGATCCGGGGCTCGGGCATACGCGGGTGATCTTGATTGGTGCGCTGTTCCGCGCGAATCGCTTCCGCGCGAATCCGACGAACCTCTACGGCGCGGACGAATACATCGAAGAGCTGATCCCGGAGAAAGAGTTCCTGCAGATCATCCACAAACTCTTTCCCGACGTCGGCGACATCGCCGACATGCCGATCGAGCCGCGCGAATACGACGAAGCGCGCCGCCTCGCGCGCCTCATCCTCTCCGACATCATCATCTACCACGCACCGAAAGTGGATCAGGCCATCCGCGACGACAACTTCTTCGACGTCCTGCACGCGGAAATCGAAGAAGGCCGTCAGTACTACGACTCGCGCGTGTCCTTCCGCGTGCGTCGCGACACCGAGATTTACACCGAGACCTTGCAGCAATTCGTGCAGATGAAACGGGAAGAACTGGAAAGACTGAAGACAGGAACGCAATGAGTTGGCAGTAGGCAGTAGGCAGTTTGCAGTTTGCAGTTTGCAGTAGGCAGTTTGCAGTTGGCAGTTGGCAGAGGAACGGGATTCATCTACTGCCCACTGCCCACTGCCCACTGCCCACTGCCCACTGCCAACTCGAAAGATGAGAAATGATCGTAGACCCCCAATTGATCGAACAGGCCCGCTCCGCCGATCCTGATGCGCGGCAGAAAGCGGCCTATCTCGTCGCGCAGTCGACGGACGAGCGCGACCTGCCGTTGATGTTCGAGCTCCTCGGCGACAAGGACTGGCGCGTGCGCAAGACCATCGTCGACGGCTTCGTCCGCGACGCGCGCGCCGAGATCATCAACGGCCTGCTGCAGGCGCTCGCCGATGCGGAGAACGCCGGCAAGCGCAATTCCTCGACCGAGGCTTTGATTCGGATTGGCGATGCTGCGATTGCGCCGATCGTCGATCGGCTGCGGGTCGAGGGCGACATCGACGTGCGGCTGTCGCTCGTGAATCTTCTTGGCGATCTGCGCAGCCGCGACGGATTCGAGATGCTGCTCGAATTGCTCGCGCGCGAGCAGGACGTGAACGTCGCCTCGTCGATCGTTTCGTCGCTCGGGAAATATCGCGACGCGAGTGCGCTGCCGTACCTGATTCGCACGCTGACGCGCAACGACCTCTGGCTGCAATTTCACGTCGTCGAAGCCCTCGGCGAGATCGGCGACCGCTCCGCGCTGCCGTCGGTGCTTCCGATGTACAACGAAAAATCGCTGCGCAAACCGGTGCTCGAAGCCGTAGGAAAAATCGCCGACGTCGGAACCGTGAGCTTCCTGCTGCGCATCATCAGCGACGAAGACAAACTCAATCTCACCGCGCTGCGCGCGCTCGTGCGCATCGCCGAGGCGAGCAAGCCGCGCATCGTCGAACAGGCGGAGCGGCAGCTCATCCAGCGCAAATTCCGCGAGTCGTTTCCGAAAGAGAAAGTTCCGCCACTCATCGATCACCTGCACACGACGCCGAAG
>DATKFO010000883.1:0-4819 GCA_035544355.1 Thermoanaerobaculia bacterium | reverse complement strand
GAGAAGCTCGAGGAAGTGCTCGCGATCGAGCCGGAGCCGAAGCCCGAGAATCCGGTGCCGCTGTCGTCGCTCGACTCGGTCGCGTTCCGATCGGTGTCGTTCACCTACCCTTCAGCTAACACGCCGTCGCTCGAATCGATCGATCTCGAGCTCCGCTCCGGCGACACAATCGCGTTCGTCGGTCCGTCGGGATCCGGAAAAACGTCGCTCGTGAAATTGCTCGTCGGTTTGTACCAGCCGACGTTCGGGCGCCTGATGATCAACGGCATCGACAGCAAGGAGATCGATCCCGACGCGTTGCGCGCGCGCATCGGTCTCGTCACACAGGACACGCAGCTCTTCGCCGGCACGATCCGCGACAACCTGCTGTTCGTGAATCCGTCGGCGACGGACACGGATTGCATCGAAGTATTGCGCCAGGCCGCAGCGCTGCCGATCATCGAGCGCGGCGGCAAGGGACTCGACACGAAGATCGGCGAGGGCGGCATCAAGATCTCCGGCGGCGAGCGGCAACGCCTCGCGATCGCACGCGCGCTGCTGCGGGAGCCCGAGCTGATGATCTTCGACGAAGCCACGAGCTCGCTCGACTCGATCACCGAGCGCGCGATCACGGAGACGATCCGCTTCCTGACCTCGGGCGCGCACGGACGGATGACCGTCCTCGTCGCGCATCGCCTCTCGACGATCGCACACGCGCAGCGGATCTATGTGCTCGCGAAGGGACGCATCGTCGAGACGGGGACGCACGACTCGCTCATCGCGGCTCGCGGACTGTACGCGGCACTCTGGCAAGAGCAGAGCGCGCGGCGTGAGGAAGCGGCTTAGATGAGAAAACGTAGCCCCGCGGCGTAAGCCCGGGGAATGCGACGCGGAGGTTGCCAAGCTTGCAAAGCCCGTCGGCCGTATCGGCGGGCGACACGGCTTGCCGCTTCGAATCGCGATGCGTGTCGCCCGCCGATGAAGCCGGCGGGCTTTGCAATATTGGCCACGGCGTCCCGAGTGGCCCCGGGCTCACGCCACGGGGCTATCTGATCAACGTCCCAACAACAAACGCAATCACGAGCGCCCACGACACCCGCGACCACCGCGCCGCCATCGCGCCGATGAACGCTGCAAACATCGGCAACACCACGAACCACGCCGGATGCGCGGCGGACGCGTGTGCGAAATCGCCGCGCACGGCGAACGCCACCGCGTGCGACATGCCGCAGAACACGCAAGGGAGCCCGGTGATCATGCGATACGGGCAGGTCGTCGGAAACGCATCGACGTACGGCCCGGCGAAGAACGCGAGCGCCGCCACCGCGGCGAGGACGCACGCGACGGCGAGCGTGAAGCGTTTCACAGTCCGACCGTGAGATCGCCTGCTTGCAGTGGGAGGCGTCCGGAGTTTTGTTCCGCCCATGCCGCGGCCTTCGCGTTCAGCGGGCTCTTCACGTTGTAGGTCTGGAAACAGATCATCTCCGCGATGCGCGCGATGAGCTGCGCGAGCGATTGCCCCGCGCTCCAGTGATCGCCGATGCAGATCTTTTGCGGATCGATGTTCGGATGAAACACCGGCGTGATCATGCGCGCGAACGGCGGGCGGCGCGGGTAATCGAGCGGCAGAAAAATCTCCGCGCGATGCAGCGTCTTCGGCAGCACATTCTCCGTTTCGTCCGCTTCGATGAGTCCGCGCACGCGGAACTCGAACGTGTACTTCTCCGGCGGATCGCCTTCCGTCGCCACGACACGAATGAACGGATGCTCGGCGGTGAACGCGCCGGCGACGCGTTCGTAATCTGCGCGCAGTCTGCGAATGCGAGCTTGCATCATTTCTCCAGTACAACGAACTTGATCCACCACGCGAGGAGCGCGATCGCGAAGATCACGAACTGCGCGAGGCCGACGGCGATGCTGATGCGATAGTAGCCGTCGTAGCTGCCCGGCAGTTTGCGGATCTCTTCGCGATTCGAGCGGTAATAAAACGTTCCGATGACTGCGGGCACGAGTGACAGCACCGGCAGCAGCGAGAGCACGAGCATCAGGATCGACATCTGCCGCAGCCGCGGCGCGCGTGCTTTCCGCGCTTGGCGCTTTTCGTACGTCGCCTTCGCTTCGATCTTCGCTTCGACTTGCGCGCCGCAATGGCGGCAGCGCACGGCCATCGCGAGGATCTGCTTGCCGCACTTCGGACAATCCTTGTCTTCGCGGCCCCAGAACGCGGGCGGAATCTCGAGCGGCTTCAAGCCATCCGTCTGCGGCACCATGTTGCAGCCGTAGACCGCGCAGCCACCGTTGTCGGTCCAGCATTCGGCGTGATACGGCGCTGCGCACGACGGACACATCGTCGCCGCGTCGCCGGGTCCGACCGGCGTCATGCAGATCGCGCAGTGCGCCTGCGGCGCGAACGCATGCTCGCTCATCGCTGCCTCTGCTCGAACACGAAGCTCGTCGATCCGATCGTGATCTTGTCGCCGTGACGCAAGCGTGCGTTCTTCACGACGTTCTGATTGACCATCAGCGGATGCACGCGATCGCGCGCGGTGATCTCGGTCTCATCGCCGATCACGCGCAGTTGCGCGTGCGTCGCCGCGACGCCGGGATCGTTGAAGAGATAGATCTCCGACTTCGGCGACGCGCCGATATTCATCGTGTCACGGAAGATGAGGAACTCTTTCCCCGCGAGCGGACCTTCGGTCATGCGCAGCCACGCATCGCGCGTGAGCAACTCGACAATGCCGATCATCGCGCCGACCGCGGCGCCGATGACGGCGAATCCGACGAGACGGCTGATGTCGCCGCCGACGCGGTCTTCGCCGAGCATGAGATTGATCGGATCGAAGAGCAGGCCGCCCAGGAGGCCGCCGATCACGCCGCCCAGGAAACCGTATGCGAGGAGGCGCTTCGAGCGCAGCGCGATGCCCTGCCCGAGTCCCATCGCCATGCCGGCGAGCGTCCAGGCGAACATGCGCGCAATCATCTGCATCAGAAATCCGAGCGCGCGAACGGCGGACGCATCGGAGACCTGCTGATGGCGCGCCGCGGTGTTGAGCAAGGCGTAGGCGACGTCCGCGAGCGCGCTCGTGAACAGTCCTCCGACCGCTCCGACGAGCAGGCCGATCAAGCCTCCGAGCAGCGCGCGGCGCGGAAGGCGGCAGATGATTCCGTCGGTTGCGCCGATGCCGAGGCCGATCATGCCGGCGACGGTGGGGAACCAGAGCAGATGCGCCGTGTTCGTCGTCTGGCTCTGATCGCGCAGCGGCTTGAGCGCTTTCCCGCGCGCCGGCACGGGCGGATGAGGATCGATGTAGTGCGCGATCGCGATGTCTTCGCGTCCTCCGCTGTAATACCTCGTCAGCACCGAGACTTCCTGTCCGACGCGCAGCGACGCGGGATTGATCACGCCGCCCGCACGGCCTTTCTGCATGCCTTCCACGACCGGGAAGAGCCACACCTTCTGCCCGCGCACGGTGATCCATCCCTGTCCGGAGACGTCGCCGAATTCGTCGGCCGGGATCGGCGGCAACGCCTCGTCGAGATTGATCGCTTCGATCTTGCCCTGCGTGATGTGGAAGTCGTCGAACATCGGCTCGAGCAGGAGCCACGCGCCGAGCGCGAACAACGCACCGACGAACATGAACAGCAGCCAGTTCTGGTAGTACCAGCGGCGCACGGGCTCGGTGGTGATGCCTTCGCCGCGGAGGCTCATCTGGCGTTTGATGAGATCGTCGACGTGACGGCTGTTCGCTTCGTCTTTCGTGATGACGATCGGCTCGTCGCCCGGCGTCTCGGTCGGGAATGAGTTGGTCATTTCGCCCTCTGTTTTTGCTGCTGTTGCTGCTGTTTCTTTTTCAGCTCTTCCGCTTCTTTTTCCATCTCCGCGCGCAGCTCGAGCTCGGCGCGGATGATCTTGTCGAGGCGCGCGTCGAGCGACGGCGGGAAATCCCAGCGCACGACTTCGACGCCGAGGTATGCGGTCTGATCACCGATCTTCACCGGGATCGTCGCGTAATTGCCGATGCCGCGCGGCGGCTCGACGCGATCGACTTTGCTCAGATACAACTGATAGCCGACGAATCCGAGGATCACGACGCAGACGATTACCAACGACGCGGTGAGCATGCGATAGAAATCGGTGCGCTGCTGGTCGTACGCGTTGATCAGTTGATTGATGCGCGCTTCGAGGCGCTCGACTTCGCGGCGCAGATCGGGACCGCCACCGCTGACGACCGTCGCGCCGCTCGCACTCACAACCTCGCTGCCGCCCGGAACCTTCGCCTGATGCTCGCGCGCATCGACCCAGAATCGCGACACGTATTCGATGCCGCCGTCTCCGTTGAAGCAGAGCGAGACGTCGCCGCCGAGCGGATCGGTGAGAAACGCAACCTGCGTTTTCGCGGAGAAGAAGTTCTGCTGGATGAAGCGATCCATCGCCGAGAACTCGACGCCGAATCCGGGATGCGTGTGGTACCAGCCGACGATCTGGAAATCGGGATAGTCCTTGTCGAGCGCGGTGTGGATCTGGTTCCACGTCTCGTGCGTGAACGTGACGTGCGCGCGCGCCTCGCGCGCCGCGTTGCCGCGGATGATCGCGCGAACGTCGACCCACAATCCCGCATCGTCTTCGCAAACTTCGCCGACGAGCACGCCGCATACTTCGGCTTCGAGTGATTCCTTCGCGTGCACGGTGAGGTCGGCGTACGTCCTCCGAGAAAAGTGCACACGCAGAGCCGCCCGAGCATCCTCGGGACCGGGAAAAGTGCGCTGCCGCGGCTGCGCGACATTCGGATTCGTTTTCTTTGCCATTCAGCTCTCCGTCATTTAGGAGTGCGGTGGG
>DATKFO010000882.1:0-2273 GCA_035544355.1 Thermoanaerobaculia bacterium | reverse complement strand
AGTCCGAGATGCGTGAGCGCGACGACGTCACGCCGCTCGCGCTCGAAGGATTGCTGCTCGAGTTGATCGCCGTGGCCGAGCGCTCAGCGCGCGATGAAAACTCTGCACCCGCCTGGCTGCGTCGCGCGATCGAGCACCTGCACGACGATCCGCGCGGCGCGCACTCGCTGCGCGACCTCGCGCGTTTCTCCGGCGTGCACGCCGGCCATTTCGCCCGCGCGTTTCGCCGCCACGCCGGCTGCACCCTCGGCGACTACGTGCGCCGCATCCGCGTCGAGCGCGCGAAGGAAGCGATTGCCGCGGGATGCGCGCTCGCCGACGTCGCGGACGCGTGCGGGTTTGCGGATCAGAGTCACTTCACGCGCACGTTTCGCAGGATCGCCGGCGTGACGCCGGCCGCGTACCGGCGGTTCCAAAATGCGAGCGGCGTTCAAGACGCGCGTCGCTGAATCCGCTACGTTCGTGCGCATGATCCGCCGCGCTTTCCTCGTCGCGTTGCTCCTTGCCGCGTGCACCCATCGTCCTCCGCAGGAACTTCCGCCGCCGTCGTCGTCGCGCATCGACGAAGGCGAGACTGCGGCGTACAACAGCGAGTTTTCGCGTGCGAAGACGATCTTCGCCGAGGTTGTGGCGAAGGATGCGAAACGCGAGAACCGCGATCGCGCGGCGCTGCGGCTCGCGACGATTCACTGGCGCATCGACGAGAACTATGACGGCGCACGGCACACGCTCGCGCCGCTGACCGAGGACGGTCCGGAACAATGGAGCGCGCTGCTCGAGCTCGCGCGGCTCGAGCGCAGCGCGAAAAACTGGAGCGCCGCGCAATCGGCGGCATCGCGATCGCGCAACGCGGCACGCACCGAATCCGAGCGGCGATCGTCGATCACGTCGTACGCGCTTTCGGTCATCGAGCCGGAGAAGCAGCGCGTGCTCGCCGGCGAAACGGTGAGCGACGTTCACGCGCTGCGCGAGGCCGTCGATCTCGTGCGCGTCGTCGTCGATGCGGAGCCGGGTCGCTTGCAACGCTCGCTCGCGCTGCTTGACGGCGGTGTACTGCTTCGTGATCCCGAAGCGATTCGCGCGGGGTGGAGCTCGTACTTTGTCGCGGCAGCGCCGAGCAAGATTCTCGATCATGCGCGCGAGCTCGTGATGGGCGACAACATCGCGCAGGGACTCGTGGAATCACGGCTCTTCGACGAAGCGGTGATGTTCGATCCGTCGCTGCACGAAGTCGCGCGTTACGCGCGCTTCGTTCGCGACGCCACGCAGCGCACGAATGACTACTACCGCCGCATCGCACAAAACCAGGGAGTCGTGAAAGCCGACGATCGCGCTGTAGTCGAGAAAGATCTGCGCGCAATCGCGCAGAGCGTGTGGAAGGACATCATCGGCACGCCGTTCGATGAGAAGGAGTTCGACGAGAAGCGCGACGGCGAGCTCGCGCGCCGCTTCGGCACGTTCGTGTCGGTGGGCGAGACCGGCGGACGCCTCGACGTGCACGCCGGACATCGCGTGCTCGATGACTCGCGCGAGGTCGAACAGTACGGCCGCCGCGCGACGACGCGCTTCATCGTGCTCGACACGATGATCTCGAACGGCTACGAGTCGTGGGCACGCGACGGCCGCGCGCAACACGGCGGCTGGGCAAGCGAAGGTCTGATCATCCAGGTTCGCCCCGCCTACGCCGAAGGCTCCCTCGGACCGTGGCGCCGCCTCACCGATCCCGAGGAGCGCAAGAAGGCGGATGAGGAGATCGCGCGCGAGACCGCGAAAGATTACGAGCGCGCCGCGAAAGATCCGTACGCGTACTTGCCGGGACTCGCGTTGCGCTTGCGGCGGCAATCCGCGGAGCGCACGCTCGCGAAGTTCCCGCAGCGCGAGCAATGGATCGCGGAGATGGTGCGCATGACGCAGGAGTCCTCGATCTTCGCGCACGAAGGACGCCACGCCATCGATGCGCACTACGCGAAGATCGAAGACGACGCAGAGCTCGAGTTCCGCGCGAAACTCTCCGAGATCGCCTTCGCACCCGATCCACGCCTCGGCCTGACCGGCGGCATCATCAGCTCAGACATCGGCTCGAGCAGCCCGCACGGCAAAGCGAACACGCGCATCATGAAAGGCCTCGTCGCGTGGATGAAAACGCACGCGAACGTCGATCAAACGCGGCCGCTGTTGCCGCAGCTGGACAAGTTGACGGACGACGAGCTGCGCGAGGCCGCACGTTCGATGGATCCGTGGGCGACCGCAATTCCGTAACGAAGATGTTGTAG
>DATKFO010000881.1:0-2532 GCA_035544355.1 Thermoanaerobaculia bacterium | reverse complement strand
CCCCACCGCACTCCTAAACTTAAAGAAGCGTTGCCCGTTGCCCGGAAACCTCGGGCAACGGGGATCGGGCATCGGGCAACGATTCAGTAATCCAACAGCTCGTGCGCCGCCTTCAGCACCTTGTCCTTGTTCGGCAAAAAGAACGCCTCGAGCGGAGGCGAATACGGCGTCGGCACGTCGAGCGAGGCGACGCGCTTGATCGGTGCGTCGAGGTAGTCGAAGGCTTTCTCCGCGATGCGTGCGGCGAACTCGGCGCCGGCGCCGCCGGTGAGCGGGGCTTCGTGCAGGATGATCACGCGATTGGTTTTCGCGACCGATTCGAGGATCGCTTCTTCGTCGAACGGCAGGATCGAGCGCAGGTCGATGACCTCGACCGACACGCCGTCGTTCTCGAGCGCGTCGGCGGCTTCTTCCGCGACGTAGATCATCGCGCCCCACGTGAGGATCGTCAGGTCGCTGCCGCGCCGCCGCACGTTCGCTTTGCCGATCGGGACGATGTAATCCTCGTCGGGCAGCGTCTCTTTGATGCGGCGATAGAGATATTTGTGCTCGATGTACAGCACCGGGTTGTCGTCGCGCACGGCGGCCTTGAGCAGGCCCTTGGCGTCATACGCGGTGCCCGGCGCAACGATCTTCAATCCGGGACGATTCATGAACATCGCCTCGGGATTCAGCGAGTGATACGGCCCGCCATGCGTGCCTCCGCCCGCGGGCCCGCGCACCACGATCGGGCACGCGCGGCCGAACAGGTAGCTGTTCATCGCGGCGAAGTTCACGAGCATGTCGTAGCCGCAGGTGATGAAGTCGATGAACTGCATTTCCGCGATCGGACGCATGCCCATCAGTGCGGCGCCCGAGGCTGCGCCGATGATGGCGATCTCGGAGATCGGCGTGTCGATCACGCGGTCGGGGCCGAACTTGTCGAGGATGCCGGCGCTGGTCTTGAACGCGCCGCCGTACGCACCGACGTCTTCGCCGATGAGGAACACGCGCTCATCGCGTGCCATCTCCTCGCTCATGGCCTGGGTGATGGCCTCGATGTACGTCGTCTCAGCCATTCCAGTATCCATCCTCGATGTAGAGTCCGCGCGCCGCGTCGGACGGCGTCGGCATCGGCGAGCGATCCGCTTCGTCCGTAGCGTCATCGACTTCGCGCTTCACGCGTTCCTGAATGCTCGCGAAATCTTCCTGCGTCGCCACGCCGCGCTCGATCAGCGCATTTTCGAAGCGCACGACTGGATCTTTTGCTTTCCACTCCTCGATCAACGCCGGCGAGACGTACGCCTGGTTGTCGTGCTCCGCGTGGCCTTTCATGCGGAACGTCTTCACTTCGATGAGCGTGACGCCGCCGCCGTTGCGTGCGTGCTCGACGGCGCGCTTCGTTTCGTCGTAGACCGCGAAGACGTCGTTGCCGTCGATCGTCACGCCGGCGCAGCCGAACGCGACGGACTTGTCCGCGAGCGTCTTCGCCGCCGTCTGCTTCGCGGTCGGCGTCGAGTACGCGTAGCCGTTGTGCTCGACGATCACGACCATCGGCAGCTTCTGCACGCTCGCGAAGTTCATTCCTTCCCAGAACGCGCCCGTCGACGATCCGCCGTCTCCGATGAACGCGAGCGTGACGAGCTTGCGCTTCTGCATGCGCCCCGCGAGCGCGATGCCCGCCATCACCGGAATCATGTCGCCGAGCATCGAGATCTGGCCGATGAAGCCGTCGCGCGCCGGATGGCCGAAGTGAATGTTCAGCTCCCGGCCGCGTGTCGGGCCGTCGGCTTTGGCCATGTACTGCTTGATGATGTCGGCCGGCTTCGCGCCCGCGACGAGAATCGATCCGATGTTGCGGATCAGCGGCTGCACGACGTCACCCTGTTTGTAATCGAGCGCGTATGCGGCCGCGACGGATTCGCCTTCCTGCCCGAGGGAGCGATAGAGACCGCCGATGACCTTCGCCTGGCGGAAGAGCGCGACGAGGCGCTCTTCGAGCGTTCGAGTCAGACGAAGGTAGTAGTCGATCTCGAGGAGTTGATCGCGACTGAGATCGCTCATATGTGAATCGCGTGTCCCTGCACGTCCTCCGCGGCCTCCATCATCGCCTCGGACAGGGTCGGATGCGCATGGACGGTCTTCGCGATCGACTCGCTCGTGGCTTCGAGCTCGAGGGCGGCGCAGGCTTCGGCGATCAGCTCCGTCGCTTTGTTGCCGACGATGTGCACGCCGAGGATTTCGTCGTACTTCGCGTCGATGACGTACTTCACGAGGCCGTTCGCGTCGGCGACGATCTTCGCCTTCGAGTTTGCAGTGAAGGGGAACTTGCCTGTCTTCACTTCGTAGCCGCGCTCTTTCGCTTTCTTCTCGGTGAGGCCGACCGACGCGACTTCGGGATCGGTGTACGTCGCGTTCGGGATGTGGTCGTAGTTGAGGGGGCGCGGATCGAGTCCCTTGAGGTGCTCGACGGCGAGGATTCCTTCGGCCGACGCGCAGTGTGCGAGGGCAGGTGTCGGGACGATGTCGCCGATCGCGTAGATGCCCGGCTCC
>DATKFO010000880.1:0-5307 GCA_035544355.1 Thermoanaerobaculia bacterium | reverse complement strand
TCAATTCAACTGGTAGTCGAATTTCTTGCTCGTCTTGTCGTACGAGACGGTGAGCTTGCTCGTGCCGCCGGGCGCGAGCTTCGCGGAGATCACGTGATGCTCGGAGATTTTCTGCGCCGGCACGACGACCCAGATCTCGAGATCGGCATTCTTTGCGGGCAGCTCCTTCGTCACGTTCACGACTTTCGGATTCTTGCGGCGGAAGATGCTGCGGCCCTTCTCTTCCCACAAATACTCGTGCGCGACGGTGTCGCCGCCGTGCTTCACGAGGATGTAGCCGTCGGTGAAGGGACTGTTGAAGAACGTGGTGAGTTGCGCAGGCGCGGCGTTCGCGATCGTCGCGCCGTCGCCGGCCGTTCCGCCCGCGGGTGTCGTCGTTCGCGTGCCGCCGGTCGCGACGCGCGTTCCCGGCGTCGTCGCTTGCTGCTGCCTCTTCGTCTGGCGCGCCGTGACGATCTTCTGCTCTTCCTGCTGCGCGAGCTTCAGATACTGCGCCGCCTCTTCCGAGCTCGGATTGATGCTGAACGATTCCTGGAAAAGCGGAATGGCGTCGGCGAACTTCTTCGCGTTGTAGAGCGCCAGTCCTTCGTTGAATTTCTGCTGTGCGACCGCGAGCTGCTGCCGGCTGATCTCTTCCTGCTGCCGGATCGCATTCAAGCGCTGGAGGATGCTCTTCACGTACGGCGAGCTCCCCTGCGTGACGCGATCGAGCTCGGTGAACTTCACGTACGCGTCGTGTACGCGTCCCTGACGAAGCAGCGCCTGACCTTCACCGCGCAATTGTTTTTCACGCTTGCTCTGCGCTTCCGCTTTCGCGTCGACGACGGGAACGACGGCGTTCCTGCTACGGACCAGCGCGACCGCGCCGATGAGACCGGCGACGAACAGCGCGACGATCGCGAAGAAGATCGGCGGCGCGATGCGCGTGCGCCACAACGGCAATGCGCGCACGTTCGTGAGCGTGCGGCGAAGTTGCTGCGGCAGCGGCGGGCTCGCGACTTTCACTTTGCCGCTCGGCTTCGTCGGAGTTGCTGCAGCGACAGCTGCGGCAGCGGGCGACGGCGGTACCGCGACAGCGGCTCCACTCACCGGACGTGTGCTCGATCCCGAGCCGACGACTTCCGGCAGATTGGCCGCTTCTTCGAGCGACATCTCGATCGTCGGCAGTTTGTCGCGCTCGCCGCCGATGCGCGTGACCATCGTTTCTTCGGCGAGCGCCGCGTCCGTCTTCACCGGCTTCTCGCCGCGGATCACGGCGCGCAGCGCAGCCGAGAGATCGCGCGCACGCTGGTAGCGCTTCGCCGGCTCTTTCGCGAGGCAATGCGTGATGACTTCTTCGAAGCCGTCGGGGATCTGCGGATTGACTTCGAACAGCGGCGGAAACGGCTCGTGCACGATCTTGTACGAGATCGACGTGAGCGAGTCGCCGCCGAACGGCTTGCGGCGCGTGAGGCATTCGTACAGGCAGATGCCGAGCGAGAAGATGTCCGTCCGCCCGTCGACCGGTGCGCCCTTCACCTGTTCCGGAGCCATGTAGTTCGGCGTGCCGAGGAACTGGCCGGTGCTGGTGAGGTTCGCGCCGCTCGAGGCGATCTTGGCGATGCCGAAGTCGGTGATCTTCGCGCGATTGCCTTCGACCAGGATGATGTTCGCCGGCTTCACGTCGCGATGCACGATGCCTTTCGCATGAGCGAAGTCGAGCCCTTCGGCAACTTGCGCGACGAGATCGGCGATCTGCTCGAACGAAAGCGCTCGTCCCTGCGCGAGCACTTCCTTCAGATTCTGCCCTTCGACGTACTCCATCGCGATGAACGACGTGTTCGTCGGCTCGTCCTGGCCGATGTCGTGGACCGTGACGATGTTCGGGTGATTGAGGATGCCGGCGGCCTGCGCTTCGCGCACGAATCGCTGCTGGAATTCGCGCGTTTCGTCGTCGTCGGCGTGCGCGCTCGCGCGGATCGTCTTCAGTGCGACGAGACGCCCGATGAGCGGGTCTTTGGCGAGGTAGACGATTCCCATCGCCCCTTTGCCAAGCTCGCGCACGACTTCATACCGGCCAAGCTTCAAGTGGGCGTTTTCTCCGGAGACAATTTTGTGAGGGGTCTCCTCTTCAGGTGCGATGGGGGGTTCGACGGGAGTCCCATGAGCCGCCAATGATAACTCCTGCGCTGGGAACGATTCGCGCCCGGCATTTTAATTTATGATGTCGCCCCTGTTTGTGAAATCCCTAGCGAGGTCCGCTCTATGAAGGTCTATTCGAGCTCCGATATTCGCAACGTGGCGATCGTCGGACACAACGACACGGGCAAGACCACTCTCGTGTCGCAACTCCTCTTCAACGCCGGCGCGATCACGCGCCTCGGCCGCGTCGAAGACGGCACAACGGTGACGGACTTCGATCCCGATGAAATCGAGCGCAAGCATTCCATCTCCACCGCCATCGCCTGCGTCGAGTGGAAAGACAAGAAGATCAACCTCCTCGACACGCCCGGCTTCGGCATCTTCATCATGGAAGCGAAGTCTGCGATGCGCGTGGCCGATTCCACCGCGATCGCGGTCAGCGGCGTCACCGGCGTCGAAGTCACCACGGAGAAAGTCTGGAAGTTCGCGGAGGAGTTCCAGCTCCCGCGCATCATCATCATCAACAAGCTCGACCGCGAGCGCTCGTCGTTCACGCGCGCACTCGAGTCGCTGCAGAAGAAGTTCGGAAAGAACGTCGTCCCGATCCAGATCCCGATCGGCGAAGAGAAAGACTTCACCGGCGTGATCGATCTCGTCGCGATGAAGGCGTGGAAGTACGCGCTCGACGGTTCCGGCAAGTACGAAGTCATCGACATTCCGGCGGATCTCAAAACGTCCGCCGACGAATGGCGCGAGAAGCTCATCGAGAAGGTCGCCGAGGGCGACGACACTCTCATGGAGCGCTTCTTCGAGCAGGGCGGCCTCTCGCAGGAGGAGTTGCTCGAGGGTCTTCAACGCGAGATCTCGCATGATCAGATTTATCCGGTCGTGCTCGCGTCCGCGTCGCACAACATCGGCGGCCACGCGATCCTCGACGCGTGCGTCTCGCTCCTTCCGTCTCCGGACGAAGTGAAGACCGTCGAAGGCAAAGACCGGAAGGGAGAGGCGATCTCGTTCGATCGGCGCGCCGAGGCATTTCCCGCCGCGCTGGTCTTCAAGACCTTCTCCGATCCGTTCTCGGGCCGCGTGTCGCTTTTCCGTGTGCTGAGTGGAACGCTGAAGTCCGATACCGCTTACTGGAACACTACGCGCGATCACGAAGAGCGGATCGGTAAGCTGCAAGTTCTGCAGGGCAAGCAGCAGATCGCGGTGCCGGAGCTGCGCGCCGGCGACATCGGCGCGGTTGCGAAATTGAAAGACACGTTCACCGGCGACACGATCGCGTCGAAGGAACACTGGATCGTCGTCGAGCACATTCGCTATCCCGAGGCGGCGATTGCGTTCGCGGTCGAGCCCAAGGCGCGCGGCGATGAGGACAAGCTCGGCGCCGCAATCCATCGCATCATCGAAGAAGATCCGACGATCAAGTTCGCGCGCGACGAACAGACGAAAGAGTTCCTGATCTCCGGACAGGGACAGCTGCACGTCGAGATCGTCGTCGCGAAGCTGAAGAAGAAATACAACGTCGACGTGGTGCTGCATCCGCCGAAGGTTCCGTATCGCGAGACGATCACGAAGCCCGCGGATGCGCACGGCCGCCACAAGAAGCAGTCGGGCGGACACGGACAGTTCGCGGATTGCAAGATCACGATGGAGCCGCTGCCGCGCGGTGCGGATTTCGAGTTCGTCGACGAGATCTTCGGCGGCTCGATTCCGCGGCAATACATCCCCGCGGTCGAGAAGGGCATCCAGGACGCGCGGCTCAAAGGATTCCTGGCCGGATTTCCCGTGGTCGATTTCCGTGTGCGCTTGAAAGACGGTCAGTATCACGACGTCGACTCGTCCGAAATGGCGTTCAAGATCGCCGGCTCGCTGGCGTTCCAGGACGCGATGGAGAAGGCGCGGCCGACGCTGCTCGAGCCGATCATGCACGTCGACATCAGCGCGCCGTCGGAGTACGTCGGCGATCTGATGGGCGATCTCAACTCACGCCGCGGTCGCGTCGAAGGCGTCGACGCGGAAGAAGACACGCAGACCGTGAAAGCGCGCGTGCCGTTCTCGGAGATGCTGACGTACGGATCGACGCTGCGCTCGATCACGCAGGGACGCGGCAGCTTCCACATGGAGTACTCGCACTACGAAGAAGTGCCGAAGCAGCTCCAGGAGAAGATCATCGCCGAAGCGAGGAAGGCGAAGGAGCAAGAGGCGGCGGCGCACTAGGTTTCGGAGTGCGGTGGCAAAGCCACCGCTTTCGTTTTTCCGTGTGAATCCGTGCGCCGCGCGCGTGAAGCCTAAAGCGGCGGCTTTGCCGCCGCACTCCTAGACAGTTTCGCGCTGATCCGCGCGATCTCCTGCTTCGCATCCTCGGCGACGGTGACGATGAACTGCTGGTCTTTGTAGCCGGGGGCGGAGATGTGGATGGTGTAGCTGCCGGGGGCGGGGAAGTCGTAGACCTCTTCCATCGTGTTGAACTGACGCACTTGTCCGATCGCGAGATCGTTCACGTAGACGACCGCGTCTTCGGGCAGCACGTTCGTGACCATGCCGCGGCGCGCTTGCAGCCGCGTCGGGCCACTCACCGCAGGATTTGCGGTCGGCGCGTTTCCAGGAAACATGAGCGATGAGCCTGCGTCGGGCTCGCCCGGAGGTGCCGCAGAGCTTGAGCGCGGCGGACGCTCGTGCGATTCGACGATGTGCGTGAGCGTGTTCTCGCGATTGCGCCAGCCGGTGATGAGGGCGAGCGCGGCGAACACGACGAGCACTGCGGCGATCAGGATCGGGATCCAGCGCGGCATCGGTGCCGGATCGGGATCGGGATCAGTTGGTTGGTCCGTCATCACGTTCCGGCTGCGCGTTTTCGTCCACGTCCGCCGGTCCTTCGTCCGTCACGAGCGTCTCGTCGTCATCGTCGAGCTGCTCGTATTCTTCTTCGCGCTTGCGCAGGAGCTCGAGCGCGCGCGGCTCATCTTCCGATGAAACGTAAATGCGGATCTCTCCCATCGCGCCGAAGTTCGTCGGCCCCATGTGAAATTTCACGTTCTCGATGCGCGCGGGAACTCCTTCGGCTTCGAGAAATCCCTGCAGCAGACTCGCTTCATCTTCGGAGCCGCTGCTCGCGATCTCGACCCACGCATCGCCTTCGGCCTGGATGGTTTGATACGGCAGCTCGTCGACAAGTGCGACACG
>DATKFO010000879.1:0-4709 GCA_035544355.1 Thermoanaerobaculia bacterium | reverse complement strand
CGACGACGGGGATTCGGGCGGCCGCAGGCCGCCCCTACAAGGTCAAGATCTACTGCTTGTCGAGCACCGAGGAGAACATCGGAAACACGATCGTCTCCAGCCGCTGCGGGACGAGCTCGCGGTGATCGCCGTTGTAGACGTCGAGCGAGTGCGCGATGCCGTTGTCGATGAGCACGCGCGAGAACGCCGCCGTCGCGACGGGGATGTGCGCGAACTGGTCGCTGAATCCGTAGTCGATTCGGAATGCACGCAGTTTGCGGAGGCTGTCGCGGTAGCGCGGCACCATGCGAATCGGGAAGTGCTCGCGAAAGGTGGAGTACTGCGGCTCGAGCGGCAGCAGCTCGTGGCGTTTCTCCTGGATCGGCACGTCGACGTGGAGCGGCGCATTCGGATTCGGCGACATCGCGGAAAGCAATGCAAGTAGCGCCACGGGATAGAAATCGCCCTTCTCCAGCGCGGCATCGGCGTCCGCATAGCTCTGGAATTGCAGGAAGCCGCTCCATGCGTGGCCGTTGCCGTAGCCGACGTCTTCGACGGCATCGAGGCAGCACGGACTGAGCGCATAGATCGCGCTGAAGACGTCGGTGCGCTTCATGCCGAAGTTGATCGCGCCGAAGCCGCCCATCGAATGTCCGGCCACGCCGCGCGCGCCGGGTCGCGCGATCGTGCGGAAGGAGCGATCGACGAGCGCTACGATCTCGTCAGCGACGTAGTCCTCCCACCGGCCCGTGACGGGTGAGTTGAGGTAGTAGCTGCCGAGGAAGCGATTGCGTGCATTCGGCATCACCACGATCATCGGCTCGATCTTCTTCGCGGTGATGATGCGGTCGAGCATCGCCGGGATGTTCCAGTCGCCGGTCCACGACTCGTAGGTATCGGCGATGCCGTGCAGCAGGTATACGACGGGATAGCGGCGATCGCTCGCGTCGTAGCCGGCGGCAGATAGACGGCGAGCTTCTGATCGGCGGGATCGCCGAGGAGATTGTTCTCGAGCGACTTCGCATGGATCGTCAAGATCTTGACGTTCTGCGCGTGGAGCGCCGCCGCCGCGAGCGTGAAGACGAGAGCGAGCATGAATCGTTTCATCGCCGGACTCCTTCGATTCCTTTGAATAGCCGCCGCATCGATCGCGCGTAGAGCGCGCGGAACGCGTCCGCGTCGTCGCCGAAGCGGCCGAGTGTGTACATGGAGATCAGGCCGTGCGCGTGCGTCCAGATCGTGAGCGCGGTCTCGAGCGCGTCATCGCGGCGCATGCGTCCCGCCTTCATCTCGCCTTCGACCGCGACGCGGAGCAGATCGAACGTGGGCGATCGATGCGCGGCGAAGTCGCGCGGAAACGTGCGTTGCGCACCGCGGCGGCGGAGGAACATCAGCTCGTAGAGCCGCGGCTCATCGAGCGCGAACGCGAGGAAGTGCTCGATCATCGCCAGCGGCTTCGATCGTTTTCGCGTCGGGCGCTTCAGATACGTCACGAGCAGAGAGAAGCCGCTCTCGCTGATCGCTTCGATCAATTCTTCTTTGTTGTGGAAGTGACGGTAGAGCGACATCGCCGTGACGCCCAGGCGGGAAGCGACTGCTCGCATCGAGACGGCGTCGAGGCCGTCGCTCGCGTGCAGCTCGGCGGCGGTGCCAAGGATGCGATCTCGTGACTCGCTCATGTGTACGGTGTATACGTATACAGCGTATACATCATGAACGGAAGCGGCCTCGAGAACTGTTCACAGACTCGGCACTTCTCCTGCAACTGCTGAGCACGATGTACCGCAGTCCGCTGGCCACGTACCGCCTGCAGTTCAACGCCTCCTTCACGTTCAACGATGCGCGCACCATCGTTCCGTATCTGGCCGAGCTTGGCATCACGGACATCTACTCGTCGCCGATTCTGAAAGCGCGCAAAGGATCGACGCACGGATACGACGTCGTCGACGCCGACGCGCTCAATCCCGAGCTCGGCACGCAGGAGGATTTCGAGGCGCTGCAGCGAGAGCTGCGCGCGCGAAACATCGGATTCCTGCTCGACATCGTCCCGAACCACATGGCCGCGAGCCCGGAGAACGCATGGTGGATGACCGTGCTCGAGAACGGCATCAACTCGCGCTATCGCGACTATTTCGACATCGACTGGCGAGGCGACAAAGTCCTCCTCCCGATCCTCGGCAGGCCGTACGGTGAAACGCTCGAAGCGGGCGAGATCACGCTGCGCTACGACACCGACGGCTTCGCGTTCGATTACTACGACAAGCGCTTTCCGCTCGCGCCGCAGACGTATCCGGACGTGCTGCGCGGCTGCATCGACGTGTTGCCGGCGGAAGGAATCGCGATCGAGCTGCGCGATCTCGTGGTCACCGATGTGACGGTGCCGAATAGCAAGTTTCTCAAGGAAACGCTGGCGCGGATTCACGAGTCGTCGGCGGAATTTCGCGACGTGCTCGCGCGAGAGATCGCGCGCATCAACGCGGATGCCGACGCGCTCGACGCGTTGCTCGAGAAGCAGTGGTACCGCCTCGCGTACTGGCGCATCGCGGGCGAGACGATCAACTACCGGCGCTTTTTCGACATCACCGATCTCGTCGGCGTGCGAATCGAGATCCCGGAAGTGTTCGAGGCGCGCAACCGGCTGCATCTCGAGGCGATCGCGCGCGGCGAGATCACCGGACTGCGCGTCGATCACATCGACGGCCTGCACGATCCGCTCGCATATCTGCGCAAGTTGCAGTTGCGCCTTGCGGAACCGGACAACGGCGAGTTCTACGTGGTCGTGGAAAAAATTCTCGCCCACGACGAGACGCTGCCGCCGACGTTTCCCGTCGCGGGTACGAGCGGCTACGACTTCATCGACACGCTGAACGCACTGTTCGTCGATCCCGCCGGACTCGCGCGCCTCGACGAGTCGTATCGCGCGTTCACCGGCATCACCGACTCGTTCGACGACATTTGTTATCAGCGAAAGAAGCAGGTCATCCACGATCTCTTCCCCGGCGAGATGCGATCGCTCGGAGCGTTACTTGCGGATCTCGCGGCGACCGATCGTAACGCGCGCGATTTCGCGCCGAGCGAATTGCTCGCCGCGCTCATCGAGATCACGGCGTGCCTGCGCGTATACCGCACGTACATTCGCGAGCATCCTGTGTCGGACACCGACCGGCGCTTTCTTTGCGCCGCGATCGGTGACGCGCGACGACGCGAATCATCGCTTGATGGTCGCCTCTTCGCATTTCTCGAGCGCGTGCTGCTCGTCGAGCGCGACGAGTGGCTGCCGTTCGTCATGCGCTGGCAGCAGTTCACCGGCCGCGTAATGGCGAAGGGCGTCGAGGACACGTCGTTCTACGTGTTCAATCGGCTCGTGTCGCTCAACGAAGTCGGCGGTCATCCCGGCCGCACGAACTTCGATCCGATCGCGGAATTTCACGCGCGCAACGAGCGCATCGCGCGCGACTGGCCCGATACGCTGAACGCGACGTCGACGCACGACACGAAGCGCAGCGAAGACGTGCGCGCGCGGATCAGCGTGCTCTCCGAGATTCCGGACGAGTGGAGGAGAAGGGTGCGGCGATGGAGCTCGTCGTTGCCCGTTGCCCGACGCCCGTTGCCCGGAGAACCGAGGACGAGCGGCGACCCACGGGCAACGGGCAACGGGCAACAGGCAACGATTGATCCGAACATGGAGTGGCTCATTTATCAGACGCTGATCGGCGCATGGCCAATCGATGCGCAGCGTCTGCGGCAATACGTCGAGAAAGCGGCGCGCGAAGCGAAGACGCACACGAGCTGGGTCGCGCCGAACGCGGAGTACGAAAACGCGCTGCTCGCCTTCGCGGAGTCGCTGCTCGAGAGCCGTCCGTTTCTGCGATTGCACAAGCGCGTCGCATATCACGGCCATCTCAACGCGCTCGCGCAGCTCGTTTTGAAAATCACATCGCCCGGTGCGCCCGATCTCTATCAAGGCACCGAGCTGTGGGACTACAGCCTCGTCGATCCCGACAATCGCCGGCCCGTCGATTACGCCGCGCGCGCGGCGACGCTGCGCAAATTGCATCGCGGTGCGAACCTCGCGACCTTGCAGCGCCGCTGGAGCGACGGCCGCATCAAATTTTTCACGACCTGGCGCGCGCTTGCAGTGCGCGCGCGCCACGCGGAAACCTTCCGCCGCGGCGCGTACCGCCCCCTCCCCGCCGGCGAGCACTGCGTCGCCTTTCTCCGCGGCGACGACATCCTCGTCGCCGTCCGCCGCCTCACCACGCGTGAGTGCGAAGGCGCGGTCGAAGTGCCGCAAGGTACGTGGCGGAACGCGTTCACGGAGGAAGTGCTCGAGGGAGGGCGGGTGGAGGTGGGGCGGTTATTTGCGGCGTTGCCCGTCGCGATTTTCGAGAGAGCGTAGTTCAGACGGCGCGCGTCACGCAGATCTTCGCCGAGCGCTGATCATCCCCATCACCCACGCCACCGCGAACGGCAGCCACACCCACATCAACTCACTCATTACCGTCGCGATCCCGCGATCCGTGAAGAAGCCTTCCGCGCCGATCGGGGATGCGCGGATCGGGCGCCAGGGGAAGAAATAGCGGTGGTTGCTGAACGGCGCGAAGAAGGCGATGCCGCGGCCGCCGTTGGTCATGGCGTCGAGCAGCGGGTGGGAGATCGCACAGAGGAAGATGAATGTGAATGTGCGGAATTCGAAGCGCACGCAGGCGGTGAGCAGGAGCGATGCGAGT
>DATKFO010000878.1:0-3086 GCA_035544355.1 Thermoanaerobaculia bacterium | reverse complement strand
GATCCGGGAGGCGATGGTCGAGCGCGGGCTGTGCAGCGCCAGCGATCTCGACGTCGTCTCCGTCGTCTCCTCCTCGGACGAGGCGATCCCGATCATCCGCGCCTCGTACGAGCACTTCAAAGGAGACATCACCAATGCCATCGCCTGAGCAAATCCTCGACGCGCTGAAGACGGTCCGCTTTCCGGGCCTCTCGCGCGACATCGTTTCCTTCGGTTTCGTGCACGACGTCAAAGTCGACGGCGGAGTCGTTTCGTTTTCGATTCACTTCCAGACCGAGAATCCCGCGGTCGGCAATCAAATCCAGAAAGATGCCGAAGCCGCGGTGCGCGCACTCGATGGCGTCGAGGACGTTCGCATCCAGCTCGAGATCGCGCCGCGTCAGGCAGCCGCGATGCCGGGCACGATGGGCGGTCCGCCGCCGCCGCGCATCCTCGAAGGCGTGACCTACAAAATCGCCGTCGCGTCGGGCAAAGGCGGCGTCGGCAAATCGACCGTCTCCACAAACCTCGCGCTCGCGTTGCGCGGACTCGGATACACCGTCGGTCTGCTCGACGCGGACATCTACGGACCGTCGCAGCAGATGATGCTCGGCATCGAAGGACGCCCGCAGATCGACGAGCGCGACGAGAAGATCATCCCGATGGAGCGCCACGGCGTGAAGACGATGTCTCTCGGACTCATCACCGATCCCGACACGCCGGTGATCTGGCGCGGGCCGATGGTGATGAAAGCGCTCGATCAATTCCTCACCGACGTGAAGTGGGGCACGCTCGATTTCATGGTCATCGATCTGCCGCCCGGCACCGGCGACGCGCAGCTCACGCTCACGCAGAAAGTGCCGCTCACCGGCGCGGTCGTCGTCACGACGCCGCAGGACGTCGCGCTCATCGACGCGCGCAAAGGCCTCGCGATGTTCCGCAAAGTGAACGTCCCGGTCCTCGGCATCATCGAGAACATGAGCTACTTCATCTGCAACCACTGCGGCGAGCGCGAAGAGATCTTCGGCCACGGCGGCGGAAAGAAAACCGCGGAAATGCTCGGCGTCCCCTTCCTCGGCGAGATCCCGATCGATCCGAAAGTCGTCGTCGGCGGCGACTCCGGCGAGCCGATCGTCGTCGCCGAGCCGTCCGCCGTCGCGTCGCAAGCGTTCCGCGAGCTCGCGCGGCAGATCGTCAGGCAGGTCGAGAGCGGCATGGCCGGGCACACGCACGACCATGATCACGACCACGTGCATGTTTAGGAGTGCGGTGGCAAAGCCACCGCTTTGGGTTTTGCGCGTTAGGAGTTGCGAGGTTGCGAGGCCACTAGGAGCGACCTGAGGCGGCATCTCGTTTGGACTGCTGCGACCGCAGTCGCAGCTTTCGCATACCGAGCTTCGTATCCGGATCACAAAGCGGTGGCTTTGCCACCGCACTCCGAAAATCACTTCTTCAGCGCACGAAACGCGGTCACGAAACGCGCGGCGTCCGCGATCGAGAAGTTGCACAGCACTTCCGTGCCGTTGATCTTCATGTTCGTGAAGACCGGTTTGCCCTGATCGTTTGTCAGGCGCAGCGCGCCGTCGCGATATTCGACGCTGCGCACGTTCGCGACCGGCACTTCGACCGACTTGCAGCCTGCGAGTCTTTCGTCGTGAGCGAGATCGACAAATCGTCGCACCGGCCGCAGGCCGCCCCTACGGGAGCCGCGCCAGCGCCTGCAGCACGAGGCGGATGATCTGCGGAAGGTTGCGGCAGTCGGCGAGCGTGTGGTTCTCGTCGGGCAGGGGAGCGATCTGCGCGCTTTTCACCTGCTCCATCCCCGCGAAGTAGCGTTGCTGCCACTCGGCCCCGACGTCCGCCAGGCTACGCTCCCAGGGTCCGCCGAAGCCGAGCCATGACGCGATGTCGCGCGTGCAGCCGCCGAATCCGCCGGCGAGCAGCAGCGCCTTGTTCTGCTCCAGCGTGACGGCCGCCTCCTCCGCGATGCCGGGATAGGCGCCGCTGAAGCCTGTCACCTTGCCGCCGAGGAGCACGCGTGCGTGCGTATCCGCGGCCATCCGCCGGCGCATCGACGTCAGCGATTGCGTTGCGTCGTCGCCGTCGCGGTCGAGGAGGATGATCTTCGCCGCGCCCGTGTACTCCTTCCGCTTGCTCTCGATGAATGCGGGTTCGTATCGCTGGTGCACCGACCAGGCGAGATAGTTGCGCAGCGGCGGTGCGTCGGGATCGTCGCGGCGGTAGCGGCGCACCAGCTCGAAGAGCGCGATCGTGAATCCGCTGTCGCGTAGATCGCCGCCGTACGCGATCGTCGCGCCGGCGCGCAGCAGGTAGCGGGCGATCTCGATGACCGCGTGATCGAGCGCGCGCGGGCTCATGCCGAGGCGGGCGAGATCGGGACTGTCCGAGACCGACAGGGCGATCGTCTTGCGCGCGAGAAATCGATCGGTCATCGCATCACTCCACGAACAGCGACATCGGCGTGTGCAACTTCACATCCTTCGCCAGCTTCTCGAGGAGCTCGCTCTCCGCGCGTCCGAGCGGCGGATCGGGATAGACGATCGTCTTCGGCAGCGGATCGCACTGCACGAGGGTGAGGAGATCGGGCGCGTGCGCGATCACGAGCGCCTGGGCATCGCCGCTGGCGTTCTGCAGCGCCTTCCGGTGCAGGCGCCAGTAGAGGTCCTCGAGCGACTCATCGAGCAGCGCGCCGGCAGCCTCGGCGATGCGCGACGAATCGCCGGATGCGCCGGCGACCACCGGCACGTTGCCGAGATACGGAAACGAGCGCGGCTCGCGATCCTTCAGCGCATGCAGCACGACGACCGGCACGCTCAATCTTCGCGCCGTCAGCACTTCCAGCCGGCACCACTCGCGCGACGCGAACGTATCGGTCAGCACCACGAGCACGATCGACTTGCGGATCCTGCTTTCGATGACCTTCGCGAACGTCGTCCCGGGAAGGATGTCGTACGTGTCGAAGAAGGCGTCGAGCTGCTCCTTCCGGACCTGATCGTGAATGCTCTCCGCGAGCAGCGCGCCGTCCGATTTGCTGTGGCTGATGAAGATCCGCACTTTGTCGGGATCGTCGGTGATGTTCTGGGGCG
>DATKFO010000877.1:0-5854 GCA_035544355.1 Thermoanaerobaculia bacterium | reverse complement strand
GTGGAGCTGGCTCGCGAGAAACAGCGGGCTCGCGGCGATCAGCAGCGCGACGACGGCCGCCAGTCTCCAGTCGCCGCCGATCGACGTCACGATCGCGGCAACCGACGCGAGATAAAGAACGACGCTCGCGAGCGCGTAACGCCGAACGCCAAGCCACTCGTAAAGGCGATACGTGACGAAGTTGTTGTAGAAGCGCGTGCCGAGCGGCTGGCCGTACCCGTCATCCCACACGATGCCGAACCGTCCCGACGCGCGGATGTCGCGCGCGAGCTTCGCGTACCACGGACGGAATCCGAAATCGAGCGGACCGAACGCGATGAAGTCGCGGCCCCACGCCGCCGTCGCGCGAAACGCACGGATCACACGCAGAAAGGTCAGCGGCGCGCGGGGAATGAAGTAGAAGCCGGAGAACGGAACGAGGAGCGCGAAGAGACACAGCCCCTTCCAGTCACGCGCGTTCGCCGCCATCAACCGATCGTACCAGAGCGATCGGACGCGAAGATCCGAACGGCTTCCGGGTATGCGGAAACGAGCGCAATCTCGTGCATGCCGAGAATTTTCAGCGCGCGCTCCGACGCGGCGTTGCTTTCGCGACAGCTCGCCCAAAAGCCGGCGGGACTGCGGTCGCGCAACAACGCGGCGTTGTCGCGGATCATGCGATAGAACGCGGTGACGACGCGCATGTCTTTGCGCACGCCTGCGTCGAGCGCAAGGCTGCCGAGGTACGCGTCGAACAGCGGCGGCTCGACACGGACATTCTTGCGACTGAGCGCTGCGCGCAGTGCGCGCACGACCGCGCCGAAATCCGCGCGAACGATTCGTTGCAGCGCGAACCCGACGAACGAAGCACGCGCCGCTTTTCGAAATCGCTCTTCGAACGCGCCGTAACGAAAAAAGATCAGTGAGAGTCCGGCGATCGCGCCCGCACGATCGACGACCTTCACGATCGCGTCGCGATCGGCGATCGCCTGTGCGTAGAACGCGCGAACGAAGCGGCGGCCGAGAATCGAGGACAGCTCGTTGCGATCGAAATTCGCGAGATGGAGATCGACGATCGTGTCGAGATCCCCTTCGGTCGCATCGCGAACGACCACGTCCGCCGGCTCCATGCCAGGCGATGATACGGCGTGCTAGCATGCCCGCGCATCGATGATCGATCGCCACAGAGTCGTCGACGCGGTCTTCTCGGCTCTCGAGGAGATCGACGCAATCCGAAACGGCGCCGCTCCCATCGCGAAGTCCGAAGACACTCTGCTGTTCGGCGAAGGCGGCGAGCTCGAATCGCTGGAGCTGGTCAGCCTCATCATCGCAACCGAGACGAACGTCGCGCGCGCGTTCGACGCCACGATCACGATTGCGGACGAGCGCGCGATGTCGGCGCGGCACAGTCCGTTCCGCTCCGTGCGCAGCCTCGTCGATTACGTGACGACCTTGCTTTCTGAATCATGAGCGACACGCCCGTCATGCTGATCACCGGCACGAGTCGCGGCATCGGCCGCTACCTCGCGGAGCACTACGCCGGCCACGG
The DNA here is from genome assembly GCA_035544355.1 of Thermoanaerobaculia bacterium. Classification (GTDB taxonomy): domain Bacteria; phylum Acidobacteriota; class Thermoanaerobaculia; order Gp7-AA8; family Gp7-AA8; genus DATKFO01. The sequence continues at coordinate 4,326 of DATKFO010000877.1, read as the reverse complement.
ATATCGAGTGATCGGATGCAGCCGCAACAAGGCCGACTTCGAGATCGACGGATACGTTCATTTCGCAACGGACGTCAGCAGCGAGCCCGATGTGATCACGCTCTTCGCGCGAATCCGCAAAGAATTCGGCAGGCTCGACGTGCTGCTAAACAACGCGGGCATCGCGTCGATGAATCACCTGCTCCTGACGCCGGTCAGCAAAGTGCGCGAGATCTTCGAGGTGAATGTGATCGCCGCATTCTTGTTCTGCCGCGAGGCCGCGAAGCTGATGCGCGCGAATCGCTTCGGACGCATCGTGAATTTCACGACCGTCGCCACGCCGCTCAAGCTCGAGGGCGAAGCAGCGTACGCGGCGTCGAAGGCTGCGATCGTGTCGCTGACGCAGATCGCCGCGCGCGAGCTCGCCGAGCTCGGGATCACGGTCAACGCCGTCGGTCCGACGCCGATCGAAACGGATTTGACGCGTGCCGTTCCGCGCACGAAACTCGATCAGCTCGTGCAGCGGCAGGCGATTCGGCGCATGGGCGAGCTGCGCGACGTCGCGAACGTGGTCGATTTCTTCATCAGGCCGGAAAGCGATTTCATCACCGGCCAGGTGATCTTCCTCGGCGGCGTATGAGTCACGCCGACTTCCTCTTCGACATCTTCGCGCGCAATCGCGAGCGCGACGCGATCATCTGGCACGATCGCGTTTTCGATTACGACTGGCTGTTCCATCGCGCGACCGAGGCGGCGTATGGCGTTGCGCGATTCGCGAATCCGGGCGACGTCATTTCGATCGAAAGCGATTTCTCCCCGAATTCGGTTGCGTATTTTCTCGCGCTCCTGCAGCGCGGCTGCATCCTCGTGCCGCTGACCAGCACCGTCGACGCGAAGAAGAGCGAGTTCCTGCAGATCGCGCAAGTCGTGAAGCGGCTCACGATCGATGCGGAGGATCGCGTCGATGTGCTCGATGGCGTTGCGAATGCGGATCACGCGCTCTACGAGACCCTTCGCGCGGCGGGACATCCAGGCCTCGTGCTTTTTTCGTCAGGCTCGACCGGAGCGAGCAAAGCTGCGGTGCTCGATCTCAGCCGCATTCTCGAAAAGTTTCGCGCACCGCGCGCGGCGTATCGCACGATCACGTTTCTGCTGTATGACCACATCGGCGGCGTGAACACGCTGCTGTACACGCTGTCGAATGCCGGCTGCCTCGTCACGATCGACGGTCGCTTGCCCGACGAAGTGCTTGGCGCCGTCGCGAAGCATCGTGTCGAGCTGCTTCCGACATCGCCGAGTGCGCTCAACCTCATGCTGCTCAGCGGCGCGTTCGACCGCCACGATCTCAGCAGCTTGCAGACGATCACGTACGGCACCGAGCCGATGCCGGAGAGTGTGCTGAAACGTATCCACGAACGATTGCCGCACGTGCGACTGCTGCAAACGTACGGGCTCACCGAGGTCGGGATCCTGCGCTCGAAATCGAAGACGTCGGACTCGCTGTGGGTCAAAGTCGGCGGAGAAGGATTCGAGACGCGCGTCGTCGACGGCATTTTTCAAATTCGCGCGCAATCGGCGATGCTCGGCTATCTCAACGCGCCGAGTCCGTTCACCGAAGACGGCTGGTTCATCACCGGCGATCTCGTCGAGACCGACGGCGACTACGTGCGATTCCTCGGCCGCAAGTCCGAGATCATCAACGTCGGCGGCGAGAAGGTGTATCCGATGGAAGTCGAGAGCGTGATTCAGGAAATGCCTGGCGTCGCCGAGGTGACGGTCTACGGCGAAAAGAATCCGATCCTCGGCATGGTCGTCGCCGCACGCGTGACTCCCGCAGCGCCGGTCGACGAAGCCGCGTTCACGCGCGAGCTCAAACGACATTGCGCCGCGCGGCTGGAGAAATTCAAAGTGCCGGTGCGCGTGACGTTCTCGACGGAGAAGCAGCACTCCGAACGGTTCAAGAAACTGCGTTCTTGAACGTCTCGACGACGTGATGGCGCTGCGCATCGGTCAGGTCCGCATGCACCGGCAGATTGATCGCGCTGCGGCTGCACAAAAGAGCGTTCGGAAACTCTTCGTCGTTCGTGTAGGGCGCGTACGGTCGGAGATGCGGAACGGAATAGTCGATGACGGTGCCGAGCTCGACGCCTTTTCGCGTAGCTGCGGCAACAACAGCATCTCTGTCCGGCACGCGAATCGTGTAATGCGAGTACGTCGCACCGTCGCGTAGCGGAGGAAGCACGCAATTCGCAACGTCGCGAAGTGCATCCGCGTAAAACGCCGCGGTTTCCTTCCGGCGTGCGATGATCGTGTCGTACTTCGCGAGTTGCACGAGGCCGACGGCCGCTTCGACTGCCAACATCGGCGCCGACGCATCCGGCGGGAAGTGAATCTTCTCGTCCTGGTGATACGCCCTGGTGAGCCGATCGAGCGCCGGCGTGTTGTCATTGAGCCACTTGACGATCCCGTACACGCCGTCCGAAAACGCGGCACGCGCGGCGAACAGGTACGCGCGACGAAGGAGTGATCGCCCGAACGCGGGCGGCGTTTGCAAGCGCGCGCGTGCGTCGCGAATGCGCGCCGCGAGATCCGTGTCATCGGTCGTCAGCATCCCGCCGAAGATCGACGTGATCATCTTGCTGACGTTGAGGCCGTACAGCGCGACGTCGCGCCGCGACGAAACCAATCGTCCGTTCCAGCGCGCGCCGAACGAATGCGCGCAGTCCTGAATGATCCAGATCTTCTGACCGAACCGCGCCTCGGCATCGGCGACGATGGCTTCGAGCCGATCGACGTCGAGCGGATAGCCGAACAAGTGCGTCGCGAGGATCGCGCGCGTCTTCGCATTGATCGCGCGCGCAACCGCGTCGAGCGACATGTTGTAGTCATCCAGGTTGCTGTCGACGAATCGCGGCACGTTGCCGCTGAGCACGACCGCATGCGCAACGACGGAGCACGTGTACGCCGGCACGATGACCTCGCTGTCCTTGACTCCGACCGCATCGAAGAAAGCTCGAAGCGCGCTGCGTCCGTAAGAAAACGCGATCGCAGCGGATACGTCGAATTTGCGCGCGAACGACGCTTCGAATTGCGGCACGGCATCACGCGACGGATTCAGCGCGGCGAACAGCTCCTCGCGGCCGAGGAATGGCTTGAGGCGCGGAATCATCGCGTGAGCTCGATGACCTGGTAGAAGCCCCACACGCGGCGACTCACCGCGTCGAGTGAACGGAACAGCGGCTTCAACGGATGCAGAAATCGCGCGATGTCCGGAAGCCGGCGAAATCCGGGCTCGTGATTCGTGATCCGCACCGACGAGAAGTGGCGGAACATCGCACGCACGCGGCGATTCGAATACGCACGCAGCGTCGGAACGCCGAACAACTCGAGTAGTGCCGTTCCGGCAAGGCTGTTGGTTTCCCGTCGCCTGCGAATTCGATCGGCGATCGCGTATCGCTTCCCCGCGACGGCATCGACCATTCGCGAAATGCCACGCGCAGTGCGTGTGGCCCACCACTTCGGATTGCCCGTGCGATAGAGCATGATGATCGCAGTGCCGCCGGGCCGCAGCGCGCGACGAATCTCCTCGATCGCGCCGGCGATGTCGGGCGTGTGATGCAGCACGCCGATCGAGATCACACGATCGAACGACCCTTCCGCGAACGGCAGATGCTCTGCGTCCGCGCGCGCGAGGCGCACGTTCTCACTCACGCCGAGCTCGCGCGCTCCTGCGCGAGCGCCGAGCAGCGAGACTTCCGACATGTCGATGCCGATCATTCGTGCGCCGTGCTCCGCGAGATAGTTGAGCGTCGCGCCTTGCCCGCATCCCACTTCGAGCGTCCGCACGCCGTTCCAATCGAACTGTTCGAGAATCCGGAAAATGTACGGTTCCGTTTCGCGGATCCAGTTCGTGTATTCGCGATAGCTCCGCCACGTCCCGCCGCACGGATTCTCATCCCAGAACTCCGCGCCGGAGCTCTTCAGCGCGTCGCTCATCGATTCGTTCCTTCCGCCGCGATGGCGTCGGCCCATTTCACGAGCGGCACGAAGGTGTGGTCGGCCGCGATCAAATCGATCGCGCGCTGAAAGAGATCGAGCTTCGCGGCCAGCGGCGTTCGGAGCGCTTGCGGAACGTAGACGCCTGCGCTCGCAGCCGGCACTTGATCGGCGAGCTCGGGATGTCCGTAATCGACGAAATCCGACAAGTGAAACTGAAATTGGATCGCGCGTCCCGCTCGCCTCAGCCGCTTGTACGATCGCTGGAAGAGCGGGAAGCCGGTCGTAAGAAGAAACGTGGCGAAAAACGGCAGACGCACGATCGGCGTGACGGTGATCGGAATCTCCACG
>DATKFO010000876.1:0-3282 GCA_035544355.1 Thermoanaerobaculia bacterium | reverse complement strand
CCGCATCCTGCAAATCAACGACGTCTACAAAATCGAAGGGCTCGCGAACGGCACGAGCGGCGGCCTCGCGCGCGTGCGCTCGTTGCGCTCGCAGCTCGGCGCCGACGGCACGCCCGTGCTGCTGCTGCACGCGGGCGACACGCTCTATCCGTCGGTGATGAGCAAGTACCTCGAAGCGAAGCCGATGATCGATGCGCTCAATCTGCTCGACGGCGACGCGGCGAAATCCGATCCGCTGATGACCGTGACGTTCGGCAATCACGAATTCGACAAGAGCGACGCGACGATCCTCCTCGCGCGCCTCGCCGATTCGCAATTTCAGTGGGTGGCGTCGAATTCGCGATTCTGCAAAGCAGCGAACGACTGCAATCAGTCGTTCAGTGCGTTGTCGGATCACGTGAGCGACACGATGTTCATGGATGTCGCCGGCACGCGCGTCGGTCTCTTCGGACTCCTGCTGCCGATGACGAAGTCGTACATGACGACGACCGATTTGAAGCAGGCCGCGACGGATTCGATCGCGCTGCTGCGCGCGGGCGGCGCGAAGTTCATCGTCGCGGTGACGCACGAAAACATGCCCGACGACGTCACGCTCGTGAAGAGCGTGCCTGGCATCGATCTCGTGATCGGCGGACATGATCATCTCTACGCGCGCGAGCAAGTCGGACGCACGTGGATCGCGAAGGGCGACGCAGACGCGAAGAGCGTGCTCGTGTACGACGTGATCGTCGGCAAGACCGGCGTCGACGTCACGCCGCGGCGCGTGATGCTCGATGAGTCGATCCCGAAAGACCCCGCGGTCGACGCCGACGTCGCGAAGTGGATGAACGAGCTGAACTCGAAGATCCCCGGCGGCGCAACGACGCGCCTCGGCGACACGAAATATCTGCTCGAAGGAACCGAGCCCGCGGTGCGCGGCAAGGAAACGGCGCTCGGCAATCTGCTCGTCGATGCGATGCGGGACAAGATGCAGACCGAGATCGCGTTTCTGAACGGCGGCAGCATCCGCATCAACGACGACATCCCGGCCGGCGCGCCGATCACGAACTACGACATGGAAGGGATCTTCTATTACACGAACGCGCTCGTCACGTTCAATCTGACCGGCCAGCAGCTTCTCGACATCCTGCGCAACTCCGTGTCGCTCGCCGACATGGGCGATGGACGGTTTCTGCAAGTGTCGGGCATCGCGTTCAAGTACCACCCGCAGAACGGAACGTTTGTCGTGAACGCGGAAGACGTCACGATCAACGGCGCGCCGCTCGATCTCGCGAAGTCGTACACGACGTCGACGATCGAGTATCTCTACACAAACGGCGGAGGCGACGGCTACACGCTGTTCGCGAGCGACGCAACGCGTCCGCCGAAAACGAGCAGCGGGCCGGCACCCGATCACCGCGCGGTCGTCGAGGATTACATCCGCGCGCTGCCGGGACAGTTGGTGACGACAAACGTGGAGGGGCGGATCGTCCGCGAATGAATCTCGCTTCCGTCATCGCGTGGCGTTACCTCCGCCGTCCCACCGACGCGCTGATCTCCGCGGTCGGACTCGTCTCCGTCCTCGGACTCGTCATCGGCGTGATGGCGCTCGTCATCTCGATGGCGCTGATGACCGGCTACCGCCGCGATCTGCAAACGAAACTGCTCGGCGGCAACGCAGAAGTCTTCGTCTACTCGATCGGCGAGCCGATGGAAGACACGAGCGAACTGCTGCGCATCGTGCGCGAAACGCCCGGCGTCGCGGAAGCATCGCCCGTGCTCTATCAACATGGCGTCGTCACGACGGAGACGAACACGACCGGTTCCGAGGTGATGTTGAAAGGAATCGAGCCGAGTCGCGCGGCGAATTCGCCGATGCTCGCGAAGATCGTCGGCACGCCTGCGCGCTTCGAGACCGCGAATGGCGAGACCGGCGTCGCCGTCGGCCGTTATCTCGCGACGAAGCTCGGCGTGCAGAAAGGCTCATCGCTCAGCGTCACCGTTCCATCGAATGGCGGCGAAGGCTTCCTGCCGCGCACCGCATCGTTCGTCGTGACGAATGTATTCGAGACCGGCTTCTACGAATTCGACGCGCGCTGGCTCTTCATCGATCTCGCCGACGCGCAGCGCCTCACCGGACAACGCACGCTCGCGAATCTCGTCGAAGTGCGATTGCAGCCGGACACGCCCGTAGACGACGTCGTGCACGGCATCGAGCAGCGCACGCAGCATCGCTACGCGGTGTCGGACTGGCGCGAGATGAACAAGCAGCTCTTCTCGATGCTGAAGCTGCAGCAGCTCGTGCTCTTCATCATCATCGGCCTGATCGTGTACGTGTCGACGTTCAACATCGTGTCGACGCTGATCATGACCGTGCACGAGAAGCGGAAAGAGATCGGCATGCTCACGTCGATGGGTGCGGAACGGCGGCTGATCCGCGACGTGTTTCTCACCTACGGCGCGCTCGTCGGCTGCGTGGGCACGTTCACCGGCATGTTCCTCGGCGTGATCATCTGCTGGTTGATCACGCGCTTCCACCTCGTGTCGTTCCCGCCGGACATCGCCGAGGTGTATTTCGTTTCGTCGATTCCGTTCGTCACGCGGCCGATGGATCTGTTCGTGATCGGAGCCTTCGCGCTCCTCGTGTCATTCGCGGCGACGATCGTGCCGTCGCTGCGCGCTGCGCGATTGAATCCGGTCGACGCGCTGCGACACGAGTAGGTGGGCAGTTGGCGGTGGGCGGTCGGCGGAAGTTTCTGGAGACTCCTCTGCCCACCGTCTACCGCCCACCGCCCACTCTTCCGACGCACGTATAATCGCCGCGGTCCATGACACAGGCACGGCTGATTCTCGAAGACGGCACGGTGTATGACGGTGAGTCGTTCGGCGCGACGGCGAACGCGATCGGCGAGGTGGTGTTCAACACATCGCTCACCGGATATCAGGAGATCGCGACCGATCCGTCGTATCGCTTCCAGATCGTGACGATGACGTATCCGCACATCGGCAACTACGGTGTCGAAGACATCGTCGAGCAGAGCGAAGAGCCGCAGGTCGCGGGCTTCGTCGTGCGCGACATCATCGACGAGCCGTCGAGCGCGCATTCGAAGGGCTCGCTCGGCGCGTACTTCGAGAAACACCGCATCTCCGCGATCGCCGGAATCGACACGCGTGCATTGACGCGGAAGATCCGCACCGAGGGCGCGATGCGCGGCTTGATCACGACGCAAATCGATCGCGCCCTGAGTGAGCTGCTCGACGAAGTGCGGCGCGCGCCATCGATGTCGGGACTCGATCTCGTGC
>DATKFO010000875.1:0-6286 GCA_035544355.1 Thermoanaerobaculia bacterium | reverse complement strand
GGCCAATTCGCTCGCGGTTCGCTCGGAGAGCTCCTGTGGCAATTCGTGATCAGGAACGAACGCGAGCAGAGTCTGCACGAACTGCAGAATCTTCAAACGATCCAGCGGTTCCCTGGTCGTTTCAACGCGAGAGAGTGCATTCTCCAGCGCACGACCCCGATCCTTATGATCCAAACCACGTGCGCGTTCCACGACGTCGTCGATATCGCGATCGAGAAGGCCGTCGAGCTCATGCTCTTCCCAGCTCATCGCCTTCCCGCTCTTTGTTCGAGAGTTGCACGTTCGTTCGGTTCGATGGGCGCTCCGATTCGGTCCAACGCCGTGAGGACGGCATCCGCAAAAAGAGGATCCGCGCGAAGCCGGCCCGCTGTTCTGTACGTTCCCGAAACGTCGTTGACTCCGATGATCACGCCAGCTTCGACCTCCAGTTCACCCGCGGCGCGGACATCCGCATTATGGAACAACGTCTCGTGTTTCACGGCATCGAGGGTCCCTCGCACTCCGTCAAAGCCAACATGGATCGCGAAATTCTCGTCGACTGCATAGATCAACTTTCGCTCAACTGAGGCGATCGCCGTACCCGCAGATAACGGCATCCCTGCAGGGTCGTGAATCAATCCGTTCGCGAGAAGGCCGCGAAGGTCGAATACCTGCCCCTGCGACGCACAGTGATCCTGCCCCTTCGCTTTCCTGCTTGCTTCATTGAACCGATCGTACTTGAACACTCGTTGCGCAAGCCTGCGGGCTTCCGCCGGGCGGAGTCAAGGATTCGCCGGCCGCACCGCGTGAATCACGGATAGTAGCCGTGGATCTCCACGTAGCCCTCGCACTGCCCCGCGGGCGGAAGCTGTCCGTTGAACAGCGTGACTTCGAGATTGCCGTCGACCGGCATCGGCAGCCAGAACGCCTGCGAGTTGCACGGCGACGCGATCTGCGACGCGAGTCCGGCCGCCACCATCAGGCTGAACCAGTTCTGCGCGCCGCCGGCGACGTTCACCGTGAAATGCCACCAGCCGTTCTGATTGATCGCGCCCGTGATCGCATACCACGCGAACACGAGAATCCCGTTCGCGGATGAAGGCACGACATCTGCCGGAATCGCATACGTGACACTACCCGGCACGAACGGCAGCGGCCCGAGAATCGCCGCAGGAATCGTAGACGGCTCGACGGAAACCCAGGGATCGATGCTCGACATGAAGCGTTCCTCCTCGATAGAGGAGTGACGCAACGCGTTAGCATTACACCCATGACTTTGCCGCCACTTCCCCGCTCCCTCGCGATTGTCGGCTGGGTCTTCGCCGGCTTCGGCGCGCTGCAGCTCCTCGGCGGAGCCGTGGGCCTGGTCGTGTTCTCGGTGATGAATCTCACCCCCGCAAACCTGCCGCCGGAGATGCGCGTCGTCGGACTCATCATGGTGCACTTTCGCGAGATCGCGATCATCCAGATCGCGCTCGCATCGTTGATGATCACCGGCGCAGTTGCGCTCCTCCGCCTGAAAGCGTGGGGCCGCGTGCTGCTCCAATTCGTCGCGTGGCTGCTCCTCGTCTACACGCTGGCGTTCGGCGTGTACTGGGTCCGTTCGGCGTCGGCGACTCGTGGACCGTTCGCCATGGTCTTCGTGGGAATGGGCGTCATGAACGCGGTCATGTACGCGATTCCGCTCGGCATCGCGATCCGCGTTCTGCGAAGCGAAGCGGTTCGTGCTGCGGTTGCGAAGACGTAGGACAGGCTTCAGCCTGTCTCCCTGACATAGGTCGCTGCGCGGACAGGCTGAAGCCTGTCCTACGTCTTCGCACTCCATACGGTGATCAGGTAAAACGAAATCCCCAGCCGCGTCGGCGGACTCACCTCGGGATGCTTCCCTTCGATCACGTCGCGCAGCTCTTCGCGCGTGAACCAGCGCAACTCCTCGATCTCGGTTGTATCGGCGATCGCCTCTCCGTCTTCGACTTCCGCGATCAGTCCGATCATCAGCGAGGACGGGAACGGCCACGGCTGACTGCCGAGGTACGTGATCTTTTTTGCGACGAGCTGCGCTTCCTCTCTCAACTCGCGCGCGCAGGCTTCGTCGATCGTTTCGCCCGGCTCGACGAATCCGGCGAGCGGCGCCATGCGGCCGGGTGGCCAGGCGTGCTGGCGGCCGAGGAGGCAGCGGTTGCCGCGGACGGGGAGCATGATCACGACGGGATCGACGCGCGGGAAGTGCTCAGCGTGGCACGACGGGCAGACGCGCTTCCAACCTGCCATCGCGACGTCCGTGCGTGTTCCGCACACCGCGCAGAATCCGTGGCGGCGATGCCAGTCGAAGAGACTCTTCGCCGCGGCGACGATCGCGGCTTCTTCGTGCGGCAGCTTCAGCGCGACGCCGCGCAGCTCTTCGAATCCTTCGCCCGATTCCATTTCGACCGCGAAGTACGCGACGTCGTCGAGCGTGCCGAGGAAGAGATTGCCGCGCTCGGAGACATAGGCGAGGCGGTCGTTGTGCACGAGCGGCTTGCCGTCGCACAACGCGATCACGCGCGTGCGCGGATCGTCGCGGCGCGCGTCGAGCCACGCGGTGTCATTGCGTTTGTCGGCCGCGCGATCGAGCGGATTTCCTTCGAAGGGATGCATTTCGCGATGGTATCGCGCGCATAATCACGCATGGTCGTCCGGGTTCTCGGCAGCATTTTCGCGCTTGCCGTGTGTGTACACGCCGCGCTTGCGGATACGACGATGACCTACGTCTACCATCCGCCCGAGTCGTCGCTCGACGTGCGCTACCTCTATCAATGGGAAATCCTGCGCACCGCGCTCGAGAAAACGAAAGCGAAGTGGGGACCGTACGCGATGGTCGCGTCCGAGCGCATGTCCGAGCGGCGCCAGGCGTTCGAGCTCAAGAACGCGACGGGCAAGCTCACCGTGATGTACCTCAGCACCACGCCCGATTTCGAGAAAACGCTGATCCCGGTCCGCATCTCGGTCGATCGCAGCCTCAGCGGCTATTGCGTGCTCCTCATTCGCAAAGGCGATGCGAAACGATTCGCCGCGATCCGCTCGATCGACGACCTGCGCAAGTTCCGCTACGGCCTCGGCCTCGGCTGGATCGACGTCGACATCCTGCGCGCGAGCAAATTCAACGTCGTCACCGGATCGAGCTACGACGGCCTCTTCGAGATGCTCTCGAGCGGACGCTTCGACATCTTCCTGCGCGGCGCGACCGAAGTGCTCGACGAATACGATCAATACAAAAAAACGCTGCCGAATCTCGAGATCGAAGAGAGCCTCATCTTTTATTACCCGCTGCCGATGTACTTCTGGTTCGCGCGCAACGACGCGGGGCGCAGACTCGCGGCGCGTGCCGAGGAGGGGATGCGGATGATGATCGCGGACGGCACGTACGACGCGATCTTCGATAAATACCAGCGCCGGAAAATCGAGCGTCTTCGTCTGAAGCAGCGCAAAATCTTCCGCATCGAGAATCCGTTCGTCGGACCGGAGACGCCGCTCAAGGACAAGCGGCTCTGGTTCGATCCGCAAACGTACAAATAGATGCCGACCCGAAGACTCTCCGCGCCGATGGTGGTTGCCGCGACGCTCGTCACGGTGACGACGCTGCTGCTCAGCGTGTTCGGCGCGATCAATTTGCTGCTCTGGTCCAAGCACGAATACGCGCGTCTGTACCGCGTGCTTGGGGCGCAAAGCAGCGAGCTCGCGGTCGCACTCGCGGCGCCGGTGTGGAACTTCGATCATCCGCAGATCGACAAGATTCTCGACAGCCAGGAGCGCGTCTCGCCGATCGAAGCGGTGGTGGTCATCGGCGCGGGCCGCACGCACGCGCGCGTTCGCGACGAGCGGCGGCGCCTCGTTCCATCGAACCGCCCCATCGTGACGAACGGTCTGTTGATGGAAGAGCGCCCGATCACCTTCGGCGACGAGCGCATCGGAACGGTGCGGCTCTACATGACGCCTCGGATCATCGAAGCAGAGTTGCGCATGCAGATCGCGGGCACGGTCGGCGCGATCGTTGCGGTCGATCTGCTGCTGATCGTCTTCGTCTACCTCGTGCTCTGGCGCTACGTGCTCAAGCCGATCGTGGCCATCGAAAAATATGCCGGCACGATCAGCGAAGACGGAACGATCCACGCGCCTGCGCTGCAGCCCGCACCGACCGCGGAGCTCGAGAGCCTGCGCGTCTCGATCGAGACCATGGTGCGCCTGCTCGATCGCCGCTACGCGGAGCTGCAGGAATCGATGGCCCGGCGGCTCGAAAGCGAAGAGCGCTTCCGCACGATCTTCGAGTCGGTCAACGACGCGATCTTCATCCACGAACGCAACACCGGCGCGATCCTCGACGTCAATCCGCGCATGTCCGAGATGTTCGGTTTCACGCGCGAGGAAGCGCGGCAGCTCGAGCTCAGCACGCTCAGCTCCGGCGAGCCGCCATTCACGCTCGAAGGCGCGATCGAGCGCGTGCGCAGCGCGCGATCGGACGACCGCCTGCTCTTCGAATGGCACACGCGGCACAAAGAGGGACATTTGTTCTGGGTCGAGGTCAGCGTGCGCTCCGCGGTGATCGACGGCGTGGAGCGCGTCGTCGCCGTCGTCCGCGACATCACGCAGCGCAAGGAGATGGAAGAGGCGCTGCGCCGCAGCCAGACGATGTCCGCGATGGGTGCGCTCGTCGCCGGCGTCGCGCACGAAGTGCGCAATCCGCTGTTCGGCATGTCCGCGCTGCTCGATGCATACGCCGACGAGATGACGACGCCCGATCTCGTCGAGCTGCTCGCCGGATTGCGCCAGCAGATCACGCGGCTCACGCACCTGATGCGCGAGCTGCTCGAGCTCGGACGTCCCGTCGTCATCACGCTGGAGCCGGGCTCGCTGCACGAGCTTCTCGACGAAGTGATTCAGGCGCGCGCGCGCACCGCGACGCAGGCGAATGTCACGCTGCAGAGCACGATCGACGCGTCGCTCTCGGCGGTGTCGATGGATCGCGCGCGACTGAGCCAGGTGTTCGAGAACGTGATCGACAACGCGTTGCAGCACGCGCCCGCAGTGCGCAACATCACCGTCGGCGCAACGCTGCTGAATCACTCCGACCGGCCGTGGATCGAAGTGCGCGTCGAAGACGACGGCAGCGGCTTTCAGCCCAACGATCTCGGCCGCGTGTTCGAGCCCTTCTTCACGCGCCGCGAGCGAGGCATCGGCCTCGGCATGTCGATCGTGCAGCGCATCGTCGAAGAACACGGCGGCCGCGTGACCGCAGGAAATCGCGCGGAGGGCGGGGCGGTGATTACGGTGCGCTTGCCGGCCGTTTGATGTGGCACAGACACTCCTGTCTGTGCGTCATCGCTTCTTCGCGCGTGCACCGAGTGCGTCGTAGACGTCGTCGAACACCGTGAGCGCGCGCTCGATCCGCTCCTCGTCGTTCTCCGTGCGCGCCATGATTCCGTCGAGCACCATGCGCACGCCGGCCGTTTCCGCGCGGCCGTACTTCGCGTCCTTCAGATCGAGGTCGTGCACCATCTCCGCGATCGCGCGCACGCGCTTGTCGGGCAGACCGACGCGGCGTACGAGCGTCTCCAGCGTGCAGCGATCCTCCTCGTGCGTGAAATCGCCGCCGACCATGTCGAAGCGCAGTTCGCCGTTCTTTCGCGGCGCCGCCGGATCGGCGAAACGGAAACGCGCCTTCGCATCGACGAAGCGGCGGATGAACCACGCCGACGCCATCCGATCGACCTTCACGCCGGGACGCGTGACCCATGTCTTTCCACGCAGCTCGGGTTTCGTCTGCAGCATTTTCGCTTTCTCCTTTTTTTCTTTCGTGAGTCGCGACTCGATCGCGGCGATCGCTTGCTCTGCTGCCGGTTTCTTCTCGGCATCGAAGAAATCGATGTTGCGGAGCTCTTCGAGACGCCGCGACAGCCGCTGATGCGCCGCCGCGAGCTCCCCGGCTTTGAGCCCCGCTTTCGCATCACTCGCGAGCGCGATGTAGTCGGCATCTCGCTCCTGTTTGAATTGGGCGATAGCCGCATCGTTTGCAATGCCGTCGACGAAATCGCCGGCGATGAGATGCGCGTCGCCGCCGCCCGCGGTGATCTCCTGCGCGATCCACTGCAGGTCTTCGAGCGTCTCCGTTCCGTGCGGCAGGAGATAGACCGAGTTCTTCACCGCAATCGCTCCGGCGGCGGCGAGCCGCTGCCGCATCTTCGCGCGGAGGTAGAGCGGCTTCGGCGGAATTCGATGAACGAGGATGAGCCAGCGCGGTGCCATGACAGTTGACAGTATAGTCTAGCAGTTG
>DATKFO010000874.1:0-5224 GCA_035544355.1 Thermoanaerobaculia bacterium | reverse complement strand
CCACATCTTAAAGCCCTTGCGTCGCGCTCTTCGCCTGCTTGCCCACTTTGCGCGAGATTGCCTTCGCTTGCAGGAACAGGCCGAGGTAGTCGCGGCCTCCGGCTTTGGAGTCGGTGCCGGACATGTTGAAGCCGCCGAACGGGTGCACGCCGACGAGTGCGCCGGTGCATTTGCGATTCAGATAGAGATTGCCGACGAAAAACTCTTCGCGCGCGCGCTCGAGCTTCGCTTCGTTGTCCGTGAACACAGCGCCGGTGAGTCCGAACTGCGTGTCGTTCGCGATGCGCAGCGCGTCATCGAAGTCCTTCGCTTTGATCACGGCGAGCACGGGGCCGAAGATCTCTTCCTGCGCGATCGTCGAATCGGCCGGCACCGGGCCGATCACCGTCGGCTCGACGAAGTAGCCGTCCTTCGGATCGATGTTGCCGCCCGCGAGAATCTCGCCGTCCTGCGCGCCGCGATCGATGTACTCCTTGATCTTCTTCATCGACCGCTCGTTCACGACGGGACCGACCTGCGCATCGGCGGTCGCCGGATCGCCGATCTTCAGCTTCTTCGTTTTCTCGACGACGAGCGGAATCAGCTTGTCGTAGATCGCTTCGTCGACGATCAGGCGCGAGCACGCGGAACATTTCTGTCCCTGGAATCCGAACGCGGATGCGACGACCGCGCTCGCCGCATCATCGAGATTCGCATATTCGCGATCGACGATGATTGCGTCCTTGCCGCCCATCTCCGCGACGACGCGCTTGATCCACAGCTGCCCTTTTTGCGGCTTCGCGGCTTCTTCGTTGATGTGCAGACCGACTTCCTTCGACCCGGTGAACGAGATGAAGCGGATCTTCGGATGCGCGATCAGCGGATCGCCGACTTCGCCGCCGGAGCCGCTGACGAAATTCACGACACCCGACGGCATGCCTGCTTCTTCGAGCAGCGCGAACAAGCGATACGCGATCCATGGCGAATCACTCGACGGTTTCAGCACGACGCAATTTCCGGTCACCGCCGCGGCGGTCGTCATGCCGGCCATGATCGCGAGCGGAAAGTTCCACGGCGGAATCACTGCGCCGACGCCGAGGGGGAGGTAGACGAGCGCGTTGTCTTCGAAGTCGATCTTCGTGATCGGCTGCTCGCCACTGTAGCGATACGCCTCGCGCGCGTAGAACTCGAGGAAATCAATCGCCTCGGCCGTATCCGCATCCGCTTCCGGCCACGTCTTACCGACTTCGTAAACCATCGTCGCGGAAAATTCGTGCTTGCGCTCGCGCAGCAGCGCCGCGGCTTTCACGAGCAATCCGGCACGAACGTCAACTGGTTGACGTTTCCAGCTTTCGAATGCTTTCCACGCGATATCGATCGCCTGTTCGACATGCGCGCGCATACCTTTCTGAAAGCGGCCGACGACCTGGTCCTTTTTCGCGGGATTCGTCGAGTCGAAGGTCTTGAGTCCGGTGATGCGCTCGCCGCCAATGACGAGCGGATATTCGCGGCCGAGCTCCGCTCCGACTTTCGCGAGCGCCGCTTCCATCGCGGCCTTGTTCTCGGGAAGAGTGAAATCGGTCAGAGCTTCATTTTTGAATTCGGGAAGAGCAGTCATGTGAGAATTCCTTTCGCGTGATGCGCGGAAAATCGGCACCACACCAGCATGCAGGGACGGTCATGTTATCGATTTCGATTCGGAGAGCAAGGACCGCACTGATCGCGCTCGTGCTGACCAGTTGCGCGTCCGCGCTGCCGTGGCACGACGAGCCGATCGGCAACGAGACGAATCTCGCGTTCCGCGTCGAGAAGAACCTGCTTTACCTGCTGAACACTTCCATCGACGGCCGGCCCGGCCGTTACATCTTCGGATCGGCGAGCGTCCGCAGCGTGCTCGACCCGCGCATCGCCGGTACGGACACCTCCCATCGCGTCTTCCTCGGCTCGAAAAACTCCGTCGCGATCCGGCCCGCGATCATCGATCTTCGCGGCGTCGCAGACGGCATCGTCGGCGCCGATTCCGCGGGCGGCAACGCCATCACGATCGACTATCGCAGCCAGCTCGTCACGGTGCAGAAGGAAGGCATCCATCCCGAGCTGATGACGCTCTATTCGTACACGGCCGAGCCATCGGTGAACGTCAACGTCGATGGCGCGGACCTCAGCGCCGTCGTCGACACCGCGCTCCCCGACACGATCGTGCTGCCGCGCGCGAAACCCTCGCGCGGAACCGCGCACGTGATCCTCGCGGGTATCGACTTCGGCACGATCGACGTGCAATACGCGAACGTGTCACGGCCACGCATCGGCAATCGACTGCTGTCGCGATTTCTTGTGTCGATCGATTACGGGAAGCGCGTCGTGGGACTTTGGTACGACACGCGGTGAATCAAAAAAAAGCGGACAAGCTGAGAGCATGTCCTACGTCAAACGACGTAGGGCCGCCTCTCAGGCGGCCGTGGTATCCCGCATAATGCGCGCATGCGCAGTGCAACGATCCTTGTGCTCCTGCTCGCGACGACCGCGTCGGCGGAGCAATTTCATCTCGTCGGATACGTCACCGGCCGCGGCGTGAGCGCGAGCGGTCCCGCATCGTGGCTCGCGGGCGGATTCGGACGCATGCAGGCCGGCGCCGATCGCCGCGAAGGATTCGCGAGCGCACAAGTCGGTTTCGATTACGAGCCTTCGCAAAACTTCGACGTGCACGTGAGCGGACTCGCGCGCCACGATCGCTGGGATGACGATGCGGGACTCGTCGAGGCGTACGCCGACGCGCGCATTGTCGGCGCAAACGATCAACTGCAATTTCGCGTCGGACAGTTTTTCCTGCCGACGTCGCGCGAGAACAAAGGCGATCTCTGGACGTCGCCGTACACGATCAATTTCTCCGCGCTGAATTCGTGGATCGGCGAAGAGTTCCGCCCGATCGGCGCCGATCTCGAGTGGAAGCACACCACCCCCGGCGGCAGCGTCTACACGCTCGCCGGCACCGCCTTCCGCGGCAACGACACGATGGGCGCACTCCTCGGATGGCGAGGCTGGTCCGTCGGCAATCGTCTTTCTCTTTACAACCAGGTCGAGCCGCTGCCGCGCCTCTGGTCGTTGCCGCGATGGTTTCCCGATCAGCGCCTCGACGGCACGAAGCCGTTCGGCCGCGATCTCGACGGCCGCACCGGATTCGCGTTCCGCACGCGCTACACGTTGCCCGAGCGCTTCAACGTGCAAGTCGCGCGCGTCGACAATCGCGGCGAGCGCGAGCTCTATCGCGGCGAGTACGCCTGGCAAACGCGCTTCACGCTCGTCAGCGCCGAATTCGGACGCACCGACGCGACGGTGCTCGCGACGGAGTACATGGTCGGCGACACCGGAATGGGATTCGCGCCCGCGGGCTGGGTGCAAGCCGATTTTCACGCGGGCTACGTGCTCCTCTCGCACAAACGCAACCGCAATCGCTTCTCCGCGCGCTACGACTGGTTCGCTGTCGACGAGCGCGATTTCTCGCGTGCCGAAGACAACACCGACGACGGCCGCTCATGGACGCTCACATGGTTCTACGACGTGACTGCCGCCATGCGCGCCGGCGCGGAGTTCACGCAAGTGACCGGCACGCACGCAGCGGCAGTGCGTTCGGGCTTCAACGCGAATGTGGACGGGCGGGCGGTGACGGTGGAAGTGCGCTACCGGTTTTGAAACGTAGGACCGGCTCTCCAGCCGGTCCGGGCCGGCTAAGAGCCGGCCCTACGTTTTCAGATTGCGCACGTCGGCCTCCGTATCGATGTCCACCGCCGCATCTTCGAACGTCACCGTCACGACTTCGTCCGCATGCGCGTCGATGATGTCGCGCGCGCCGCGATCGCCGGTGAGTGCGCGCAGCTCGGAAGCGAAGCGCGGCGCGAACGCCGCGGGCGCGCCGACGATGTTGCCGTAGCGCGTCGCGACGATCGGTGCGTTGATCGCGAGCAGCGCGCGCAGGTGTTCGCTCGTGATCAGTGGCTGATCGCAGAGTGTGATGAGCACGCGCGCGTAGCCGGCGGCTTCGACGCCGAAGCGGATCGAGTCGCTGAGCGTGCCGGCGACTTCGTTGCGTGTGACGACGAGTGTTTTGTCGCATCCGGCGCCGCGCGCGACGTCGATCGCGTGTTGCAGCAAGGTCGTTCCGCCAAACGGGACGAGCTGCTTCGGGCGGCCGAGGCGCGAGGAGGTGCCGGCGGCGAGAACGATGGCGATTACGCGCACGTCGTTGTGTTCACGCCGGCGGGCGCGTGAATCGGGCCGTCGACGTCGCGCAGAAATTGTGCGGAGCGCTTCGCGAGCACGGCCTGCACTTCGGCGATGATCGAGAGCGCGATCTCTTCCGGCGTTTCGGCGCCGAGGTCCAGGCCGATCGGGCTGTGGATTCGCTCGTCGCGCGTTGCGGCGATTTCGGCGAGCAATTCGTCGCCACGCGTTTTCGGGCCGAGGAGCCCGATGTACGCAACCGGCGATGCGAGCAGTGCGCGCAGGATGTCGACGTCGAGCATGTAGTTGTGCGTCATCACGATCGCGGCGTCGTACGCATTCGCATCGAACGATTTGCGCGGCGCGATCACATCCGCGCTCCAGCCGAGTGCGTGCGCGAGCTGCGCGACGGGCTCGACGTCCGCGCCGGCGCCGAAGATCGCGATCGCACGCTGCGGCTGGATGATCTCGACGAGCTCTTCGCCGTTGGGTAAATGTGTTGACCATTCGACGGGAGCGCGTCCGTTCCAGCGAAAGTCCGTGACCAGACGCGGCGGACGCGCGGAATCGAACGGCTCGATGAGAAGGTCGACGATGCCGCGACAGCCGAGCCCGAGGCCGAAGATCACGTCGTCGGCGCGCGTGGAGTCGTACGTGACGAGGCGCGGCGTGAACTCATCGAGCCACGGACGAATGCGCTCGGCGAGATCGCGCTCGAGACAACCGCCGCTGATCGCGCCGTACGCCTTGCCGTCTTCGCTGATCGCGACGCGTGCGCCCGCGCGGCGATACGTCGACCCCTGCGTCGCGATGACGGTGACGATCACGCCGCGCGGGATGCGCTTCGCGGCTTCGCGGATCTTGTCGATCTCGTGCATGGTCAACGTCAAAACATAGCCCCGCGGCGTAAGCCCGGGGCCACTCGGGATGCTGTGGCCAAGGTTACCAAGCCCGCCGGGTTCATCGGCGGGCGACACGCTTCGCGATTCAAATCACGAGTGTCGCCCGCCGATACGGCCGGCGGGCT
>DATKFO010000873.1:0-7190 GCA_035544355.1 Thermoanaerobaculia bacterium | reverse complement strand
TCATGGTTCGATCCATCCGATGATCGTGTCCGTCCATTTGTTTTCGAGCGTCGTCCACTGACCGGTGGCCGCGCTCCACACGCGAATTCCTTTTGGGTAGCCGAGGTTCGAGCCGATGTCGCCGTACACGATGGCGATGGTGCCGCTGGCCGTCTTTGCCTGACGCGCGAGCCCCCAAACCCTGCCGATCTCTTTGCCTCGGTACCGAATGACGTACCCGTACGACGGGTTCTGCTCGATCGCTGCATCGAATCCGAATCCCAACGCATACCACTCGTATCGCGCGTACGTCTTGTGCTCGACGTCGATCGCGAATGCCTTGTCACTGCACTCGTAGACCAGCGTGCCGTTGGCGTCTCTGAAGAACCACGGATCGTACAGCGTCGGGCCGAGCGGAATGGACACGATGGGCGTGATCTTGCCGTTCTCGCGCACGACGACGACCTTTCCGTTGCTTCGTTGCGTGAGGATGCGCTCGTTGTCGAGCCAGAAGAGCGGCGGCTGCGCTCGCGACGAAGAGCGGGCGTCGCCCTGAACGAAGAACTTCGCTCCGAGCAAGCGCTTCGTCCCGTTCAAGCGATGCAGCCAGATCGACCAGCCGTCGCCGTACGCGCTTTTGGTCTGGTCGGGAGCAAGCAATCCGGGCAGCGCCCATTTTCCGGGCGATTGGAGACGTGCGTACCGTCCCGTCTTCAGGTCGTAGGAGAAGTAGCCTTCGATGTCGTTTTTGTTGACGTGTTGAATGATCTGATCGCCATCGATGCCGGTGAACTGGCCGTCGCCCTGATGCAGGAGCTCGCCGCGCCGGAAGTCGATCACGTCGGCCCAGTTCGTGATGACGTACTGGTTGCGGTAGATGGAGTTGTCGCCGAGGTCGAAACGAACCTCGTCGGTCTTCGCGCGGTAAACGATCTCCTCGGACTCGAATTTGCCGTCGCGGAATTCGTAGCGAACGAGGTGTTGCGTCTGGCAGAGGCCATCCGTCGCAATGCACACGACCGCGAGCAGCGTCGTGCGATCGTCCGTTGCTCGCGCCGGCAGCGCCAGCGCAGCAGCAATCAGGACGCACGCAAACGATCGAATCATCTGGGTGAGAACGCCAAACCGCGCTTGAGGAAACCTCCGCGCCCCGGCTTGCCGACGTAATTCCCTTCCTCGATCACGAGCTCGCCGCGTGAGAGCACGGTCTTCGTCACGCCCTTCACCTTCCAGCCTTCGTAGCACGAGTAGTCGACGTTCATGTGATGCGTCTTCGCGCTGATCGTCATCTCTTCGTTCGGATCGAAGATCACGATGTCGGCGTCGCTGCCGACGGCGATCGTTCCCTTGCGCGGGAAGAGTCCGAAGATTTTCGCGGCCGCGGTCGACGTGATCTCGACGAAGCGGTTGACCGAGATGCGTCCCTGCGCGACGCCGCCGTTGTAGACGAGGCTCATGCGATTCTCGACGCCCGGTCCGCCGTTCGGGATCTTCGAGAAATCGTCGCGCCCGAGCTCTTTCTGTTCCTTGAAACAGAACGGACAGTGATCGGTCGCCACGACCTGCAGATCGTTGTACTTGAGGCCGCGCCACAACTTTTCCTGATTCCACTTCTCGCGAATCGGCGGCGTCATCACCCACTTCGCGCCTTCGAAGCCTTCCTGCTCGTACACGCTGTAATCGAGGAAGAGATATTGCGGACACGTTTCCGCGAACGCGGGCACGCCTTTGTCGCGCGCGGCGGTGACTTCATCGAGCGCGTCGCTGTTGCTGAGATGGACGATGTACACCGGCGTGCCGGCGATCTGCGCGAGCGCGATCGCGCGATGCACGCCCTCGGCCTCCGCGAGCGTCGGCCGCGTGAGCGCGTGATACTTCGGCGCGGTTTTTCCTTCCGCGATCGCGCGCTTCACGATCGCGTCGATGACGACGCCGTTCTCTGCGTGCATGCAGATCAAGCCGCCCGCTTCGCCCGCCATCTGCATCGCTTTGTAGATCGTCGCGTCGTCGACGAGGAACACGCCGGGATAGGCCATGAAGAGCTTGAAGCTCGACACCCCCTGATCGATCATCGAGCGCATCTCGGGCAGCCGCGAGTCGGGGAGATCGGTGCAGATGAGATGGAAGCCGTAGTCGATCGACGCGCGGCCGTCGGCCTTCTTGTGCCAGACGTCGACCGCTTCGCTGAGCGACTGACCTTTGTATTGCACGGCGAAGTCGATGATCGTCGTCGTGCCGCCGTATGCCGCCGCGCGCGTGCCGGTCTCGAAATCGTCGGAGGACGACGTGCCGCCGAACGGCAGATCCATGTGCGTGTGCGGATCGATCCCGCCGGGGATCACGAGCCGCCCCTTCGCATCAATGACCTTCTCCGCCTCGACGTCCATCGACTTCGCGATCATCGCGATCGTGCCGTCTTCGATGAGGATATGGGCTTCGTAATCGTCGACCGCGGTGACGATGCGGCCATTCTTGATGACGGTTTTCATGGTGTTCCTCCCTCGTTCAGATGATTCTCGATCGTTGCGCGGAGCCGCGGCAGATCGATCGTGGCGGTTGTCCACACACGATCGAGGTCGACATCGAAGTACGAGTGGACGAGGTGATTCCGCATCCCAATCACGCTCGGCCAGGGTACGTCAGGAAAGCGTTGGCGCATCGATTCACTCACCTTCGATGCAGCCTCGCCGACGATCTCGATCATCTTGATGACCGCGAATGTCGTCGCGACTTCGGTCTCGAGACTCTCGCGTGTCACGCGCGAGATCATTGCTTCGGCTTGCTGCGATGCCCAGACGATGTGCCGGAGCCGTTCTTCGTCAGTCGGCGGAATACTGCACCTCCGCGTTTCCCACGACGTCTTGTCGGAACGA
Organism: Thermoanaerobaculia bacterium; assembly: GCA_035544355.1. Lineage (GTDB taxonomy): Bacteria > Acidobacteriota > Thermoanaerobaculia > Gp7-AA8 > Gp7-AA8 > DATKFO01. The sequence goes on along the minus strand of DATKFO010000873.1, from coordinate 4,338 downwards.
ACGACTCAGCTCGGCCGGTGTGCGCAGATCGACCCTTCGACCCAGGAGCTCGCCGAGCTCGATCTCCATTCCGGCCATTCCGAGGTAGCCGACCTGGGCATCGCGATCGAACTCCACCAGCACATCGACATCGCTGTCCGGCCGAAAGCGATCCGTGAGCACAGATCCGAACAGCGACAGCCGCCGAATGTGATTGCGCCGGCAGAAGTCGGCGATGACCTCGCGATCGAGTTGCAGATGCGCGGACATGAGCGTGCGAGATTGTAGCGATTCTTCGGCGGCGAGACGTTTCCTGGGCAGTAGGCAGTAGGCAGTAGGCAGTAGGCAGTGGGCAGGAGAGACAACTCTGCTCACTGCCTACTGCTCACTGCCTACGTTCTATCGGACGGGGCCGAGGGCGCGGTCGTAGAACTTCGTCACGGTCGGGATGAGGACCGCCGATGGCGCGACGTGGCCGCCTTCGTACAGCACGAGCTCCTTCGGCTCGGCGAAGATGCGATACAGCGGCTCCGCATCGGTGCGGAATGGATGCGACTCGTCGTATTTTCCTTGCAGCAGAAGCAATGGGCCGCGAATGCGGGAGGCGAAGTTGATGCGATTGGCGGCGGGAGGCTTGTCGTACTCCCGGCTCGTCAGCCCGAGGCCCGACAGAAAGACGGCGCCGTAGCGGTGGTCCACGCCGGCGACGATCAGTCCCGTTGCCGCACCGGCGCTCTGTCCGAAGAGCGCGAGTCCCTTCATGTCGAGGTCCTTGCGAGTTGCGAGATAGTCCAGGCCGCGCCGGATGTCGGTGACGTCGGCGGTGATGCGATCGACGATGTCGGTGCGAACGAGCGACGCCGATGGATTCGGACGCCCGATGAATCCCTCGAGCATGACGCCGAACGCGGCGCGTCCGCCGCGGATGAATGGCGCCAGCAACTGTTCCATCGATTGATCGAGCGGACGGACCGCGCGGACGACGTCCGCCGCCGGCGCGAAATGGATGACCTGCAGCGGGCGGCGCGCGCTCTTCGGCAGATAGAGAAATGCGGTGACGCGCTTGCCGTCGGCTCCCGCGTACGAGATCGTCTCGCGCGTCCACTCGTCCGTCGTTTTCGTTTCGACGACGCGCGCATCGAGCGGCGCATTCGGATACTCGAAGAACCGCGCGAGCTCGGCGAATGCAGCGTCGCCGGCAGGCTTCAGATCCGGCACTTTGTCGTCGTTGCGGAGGGGGAAGCCGCCCTGGTTGCCGCTCGCAGTCTCCTTCACGCAACGGAAGCCGAGCTCGTGCGATGTGTAGAACGGCGGATACGCGCCGATGCTGCCGAAGCGATAGATCGCATCCTCGAAGCCTCCGCCCGTTGCGGCGAACCCTTCATCGGTCGGGTTGCGGCACCATTCCGAGACATTCCCTGCCATGTGATACGCGCCGAACGGACTGATTCCGAACGGAAGCGAGTCGACCGGCATCGGTCCATTCCCGCGGAAGTTCGCGCGCACGAGAGCGTCGCCGTTGTCTGCGACGATTCCCCACGGCATCGTCGTCCCCATCCACGATCCGCTGCCGTTCTTCGCGGCCTTGTCCCACTCGTACACGGTCGGGAGTTTCTTTCCCGCCCACTCCGCATACGCGGCGGCCTCGTACCACGTGATCTCCGTGACGGGATCGTTTTCCCGTCCCTGCGGATACTTCTGTCCGGCCCACCCGCGAGGTCCGGCGAGGCCCGTCGCATCGTGAAACAGCGTCATCGCTTCTTCGAACGTCAGCGTTTTCCCGTCCTTCACGAACGGAATCTTCCAAAAATCGCGAATGCGATAGCCGCCCGCGTTGATGAATCGCGCAAAGTCGCGATTCGAGACTTCGTAGCGATCGATGAAGAACGAATCGAGCGGCACCGGACGCAGCGTCGTCCGCGACCACGCCGCGAGGCGGTACGTGCTGCCGGGAACGGAGACCATACCGGGCGGTATGGTGGTGGACGCGAGGAGCGTCACCGAGATCTGCGGCGGAACGATCGGAATGGCCAGTCCGGACATGACGACCGGTTGCGCCATGAGCGGCCGGTCGGCCGGCGCATATCCGTCTTTCTCGATCGTGACGAAGTAGTCGCCCTGCGGGATGCGCAGTTTCGGCAGCGGCGTGACGCCGGCGAGCACGCGCGGCGTTTGCTCATCGCCGCGGACGAAGCGCCGCAACCACACGCGTGCGCCTGCCGGTGCGCTGTTGAACGACACCTCGATCGTCACGCGATCGATGGCCCGAATGAGCCGTTCATCGGAACCGACGAGTCCGCGGATGCTTTGCCCGAGGTCGTAGGCTTCGAAGAACTTGCGCTGCTCGGCGAGTTGCTCGACCCGCGCGATCGATGCGCGTGCATTGCGGATTCGGTTCGCGCGGATCGCGAGCCACGTTCCGATTGCGACGACGATCACGACCAGCGCAATGATCACGAACGGGCGTCGCGATTTCGGCAGCGGTGCAGTCTGAAGGATCTGCGTCGGCAGATCGCCGGAGCGATTGAGACGCATCGTCGACTCGTGACGCGCGCGCTTGAGATCGTCGAGCATTTCCGTCGCGGACGCGTAGCGGTCATCGCGTTTCTTCGCCAGCGCTTTCGCGATCACGGCCCGCAGCTCCGGCGGGGCATCGTCGATCGCTTTCGGCTCCTCGGTCAGGATCGCGGCGATCACGCCGCTCGGACTCGATGCTTCGAACGGGCGCACGCCGGAGAGGAGCTCGTAGAGCAGGATGCCGAGGCTGAAGACATCGGTGCGCGCGTCGACCGATTCGCCGCGGAGCTGCTCGGGCGACATATAATGCATCGTGCCCATCACCATGCCGGGCGCGGTGCTGAGCGCGGTGTTCGCGTCGCTCGCTCGCGTGCCGACGAGCTTCGCCAGTCCGAAGTCGAGCACCTTCACGTAGCCGTCGGGACGCAGCATCACATTTTCCGGTTTGATGTCGCGATGCACGACGCCGGCATCGTGCGCGCTCGCCAGCGCCGACGCGGTTTGCATGACGATGTCGAGTGCGGCATCGATCGGAACGCGCGAGCGAGCGAGTCGCCGGCGCAGCGTCTCGCCCTCGACGTACTCCATCGCCATGAACCGGATGCCGTTTTCTTCGCCGACGTCGTAAATGTGCGCGACGTTCGGATGATTGAGCGCGCACGCGGCCTTCGCTTCCTGCACGAAGCGGCGGATGCGATCGGGATCGGCTGCGGCGTCGCCGGGAAGGATCTTCAGCGCGACCGTGCGCTCGAGCTCGACGTCGCGCGCGACGTAGACCTCGCCCATGCCTCCGGCACCGATCGAATCGCCGACCTCATAACGGCGAACGCGCGTTCCGGGAGTGACGAGCATGGTGGTGGAGGCGAGGATTGTAGCGCGGTGGTCTGCAAGTCATTCATCACCAGTACAATCCAACGCGTCCAATGGTTCTCGCCACGCTCGTACTCGCCGCAGTGCTCCCGCTCGACGCGAAACCCGACGCGGTCGGCGACGCGCTGCGTGCGCGGGATTCGCTGTCGCGTACGACCGCTGCGCGCATCGCAGCGGTGCGCGATCTCAAGTCGCTCGCACCGGCACTTCGCGAAGCGCTCGCAAAAGAATCCGACGCCAACGTCGCGCGCGAAGAAATCCGCGCCCTCGTGCTCCTCGGCGGCGACGAAGACGTCGCAGTTGCCGCCGACGCGACGAAACGCTTTCCCGCACCGATCGACGAAGCCTTCAGCAACGCCGTCGCCCGCCTCGGCGCGCCGCGCGCGATCGACCTCTACTTCGCACACGTCGCGTCGATGCGCGAGATCGACGGCTTCTTCGAGCTCGCGCTGTGGCGGCGCCCCGATCTCGTGACGTCCACTGCGTCGCGGCTCATCGGCGCGAAAGACGAGCGCGGATTCGTGAACCTCACCGTCGCGCTCAACGAAGCGAAGCTCGCGATCAACGCCGACATCATTGCGATTGCGCTGCAATCGGAGCTGCCGAAAATTCGCGAGGCCGCCGTGTGGCACGTCGTCGAGAACTTCGTCGACGATCCGTCGCGCATCGCCAAGAGCGTGCGCGACGTCGTTCCGTACAGCGGCGCGATGGAAATCCGTGAGGCGTTCGGTCGCGAGCTGTTGAAGCGCATGCTCGGCGGCGAGCCCGCGAAAATCGAAGGCTCGCTCGCGTGGCTCGAGAAATATCGTTCGTGGGGCACCGCCATGCTCGCGTTGATGTCCACGGAGGAGCGTGAGGCGACGCGTTCCCCGCTGCCCGAGGCGCCGAAAGGGAAAACTCCGTCCGCGCCGGTGCGGCGTCCGAGCTTCACGCTGCCCGCAGAACTGCCGGCCGGACTCGCCGACGCCGTGA
>DATKFO010000872.1:0-8603 GCA_035544355.1 Thermoanaerobaculia bacterium | reverse complement strand
GAACTTCCGTCGTCGCGGATTCACCAGGGTTCGGGCGGCCGCAGGCCGCCCCTACGGGGCCGGGCGAATCGGTGATCTCCGGCCAGTCGTTGATCCATTCGAGCTTCTGCTTGTGCACCACCCGCCCGTACGCGCCGCGATCCTGAAAATGGAGGAACGCGTCGTCGACCCACGCGCCCTGGTGCATGCCGTCTTCGAGGATCACGCGATCTTCGTAGGGACCATAGATACTCTTCGCGCGCAGCACCGCTTGCCAGCCGTGCTTCACGCCGCCGGCGGGCGCGAAGATGTAGTACCAGCCGTTGCGTTTGTAGAGCTTCGGGCCTTCGATCGTCGGCTGTGATTCGCGTCCGTCGAAAACGAGCGTGCCTTCGTCGATGACACGCCGGCCATCCGCGGAAAGGCGATTGATCGTCAGCACGCTGTTGAATCCCGCGCGGCTCTTTGCCCATGCGTGCACGAGATACAGCGTGCCGTCGTCGTCCCAGAACGGGCACGGATCGATCCAGCCCCTCGCTTCTTTGACGAGCGTCAGTGGTTCCCACGGTCCGCGCGCGTCGCGCGCGCGCGTCATGAAAATGCCGCGATCGGGATCGCCCACGTAGATCCAGAAGTAGCCGTCGTGGTAACGCAGGCTCGGCGCCCACAAACCCTTGCCGTGCTGCGGGCGATCGAAATCGGGCGACGGCAAGCGATCGACTGCGTATCCGATCAGCGTCCAATTCGTCAGATCTTTGGAATGCAGAATCGGCAGTCCCGGCACGCACTGGAAGCTCGACGCGACGAGGTAGTAGTCGTCGCCCACGCGGATCACATCGGGATCGGAGTAGTCGGCGTGGATGACCAGTTCCGCAGCCGCACCGCTCGCGAGGAGCAGCGTGATGAGCAGCGCGGCGGATCGGAAGGTCAGACCAATCATGCGCAAATGAGCCAGATTCAGCGGGACGGGGCGAGATGCTACCGTGCAGTTTCGAAATTGGTCAATCCATGAGTTGACAATGTTGCCGAGGTGTAGAGAATTGGTCAAGCCATTGTCGGTAGATCAAGCGTAAGGCGGTGCAGGGTGACGAAAACCAAGCAAGCCGAGATGACACCCGCGCTGGACCTTCAATCGGCCGATCAGGTCGTGCAGCACATCGCCATCCTGATCGAGCGCGGGAAGCTCCGGCCCGGCGACCGCCTCGCGCCCGAGCGTGAGCTCGCAGTGGAGCTCGGCGTCTCGCGACCCACGGTGCGCGCGGGACTGCATGCGCTCGCAGCGATGGGCGTCACCGAATCACGCCAAGGCGCCGGCACGTTCATCACCGGCGGACCGCCGCGGCTCGGTGCGGGACCGCTCAGTTTTCTCGCCGCGCTGCACGGATTCACGCGCGAAGAAATCTTCGAAGCGCGCAAAGTTCTCGAAGTCGGCGCAGCGGGACTCGCGGCGGAGCGCGGACTCAGCGATCGACTCGCGCCGATGGCGGAAGAAGTCACCGGCATGTTCGCCGCGCTCAGCGAGCCGCAAACGTTTCTCGTGCACGACGTGCGCTTCCATCGCGCGATCGGCGCGGCCGCAGGCAATCCCGTGCTGCTCGCGCTCGTCGAGATGGTCTCGTCGCTCGTGTACGAACAACGCCGGCTGACCGTCGAGCATGCGCACGATTTGAAAGAGTCCGCCGAAATGCATCGGCGCATTTATCAGGCGATTCGCGATCGCGATCCCGAGCGCGCGCGTGAAGAGATGGCGAAGCATCTCGACCTCGCGCGCATGGCGCAGGCCTCCGAAGACTCGCAGCTTCCGTCAGGCGTTCGTCCCTCGAAGGTCGTGGGGAACGCGTGAGCGCAGCCACTCCCCTTCTCGCCGGCCGCGTTGCGGTCGTCACCGGAGGCACCTCCGGAATCGGACTCGCACTCGCACGCGGACTCGCGGATGCAGGTGCCGACGTCGCACCGATCTCGCGCCGCGCGGAACAAGTCGACGCAGCCGCATCGGAAATCGAATCGCGCGGACGAAGAAGCGCGCGCGTCACCGCGGACGTCGGTGATCGCGATTCACTCGAAGCAGCATTGCAGCAAACGGTCTCCGCCCTCGGGCACATCGACATCCTCGTGAACTGCGCGGGCATCACGAAGCGGAGACCGACTCTCGAAGTCAGCGATCAGGAGTGGGCGTCGATCCTCGACACGAATCTGACCGGCACCTGGCGGGCGTGCCAGGTGTTCGGACGGCACATGCTGGAGCGCGGCTACGGACGCATCATCAATATCGCCTCGCTTGCGTCGTTCGTCGGTCTGTTCGAGGTCGCCGCGTACACGGCGAGTAAGGCCGGCGTGGCCGGCCTTACTCGCGCACTTGCCGTCGAGTGGGGACAACGCGGCGTGAACGTGAATGCGATCGCGCCCGGCGTGTATCGCACCGCGCTGAATGCAAATCTGCTCGACGGCACGGAGCGCGGAAAAGAATTTCTGTTGCGCACGCCGATGAAGCGCTTCGGCAACGTCGAAGAGCTCGTGCCGGCGTGCGTGTTTCTCGCGTCCGAGGGTGCGAGTTTTGTCAACGGCGAGGTGCTGGTGGTCGACGGCGGTTTCCTGGCGAGCGGCGTCAACCAATGACGGTCTTGAGACCGCGGAGAGAGGTGCAGGCATGAGTCCGAAGATCACCGAGGTCTACGTTCGCGATGTCCGCTTCCCGACGTCGCTGCAGATGGACGGATCGGATTCGCTGAATCGCGGCGACTACTCCGCGACGTACGTCACGCTGCAGACCGACACGGGCTTCACCGGCGACGGACTGACGTTCACGAACGGACGCGGCAACGAGATCTGCGTCGCCGCAGTGCATGCGATCAAGCATCACGTCATCGGCCGCCGACTCGCCGACATCACGCGCAACTTCCGCGAGCTCTATCGCGAGATCACGATGGACAAGCAGTTGCGCTGGCTCGGTCCGGAAAAAGGAATCCTGCATATGGCCACCGGCGCGCTGATCAACGCCGTGTGGGATCTCTGGGCGCGGCGCGAAGGCAAGCCGCTCTGGAAACTGCTCGCCGACATGCCGCCGCAGCAGATGGTCGACCTCATCGACTTCAGCTACGTCACCGACGTGCTCACACCCGGCGAAGCGCTCGAGCTGCTGCAGCGCCTGGAATCGACGCGCGAAGAGCGCGAGGCCGAGATGCGTCGCGACGGATACCCCGCGTACACGACGTCCACCGGCTGGCTCGGCTATCCCGACGAGAAAGTGCGCCGCCTCTGCCGCGAAGCGATCGCGCAAGGCTGGACCGCGTTCAAGATGAAAGTCGGGATGAACCTCGACGACAACATCCGCCGCGCGGCGCTGATGCGCGAGGAGATCGGCCCGCATCGCAAGTTGATGATGGATGCGAATCAGTGCTGGGACGTCGGCGATGCGATCGCGCAGATGAAAGAGCTCGCGCGTTTCGATCCGTGGTGGATCGAGGAGCCAACGAGCCCCGACGACGTTCTTGGCCACGCGGCGATTGCTCGCGCGGTCGCTCCGATCGGCGTCGCGACCGGCGAGGTTTGTCAGAATCGCGTGCTGTTCAAACAGTTCCTGCAGGCGAACGCGATCCGCTTCCTGCAAGTCGACAGCTGTCGCATGGGCGGCGTGAACGAAGTGCTTCCCGTGCTGTTGATGGCCGCGAAATTCGGCGTGCCCGTTTGTCCGCACGCGGGCGGCGTCGGCCTCTGCGAGTACGTGCAGCACATCTCGATCTTCGATTACATCGCCGTCAGCGGCAGTCTCGAAAATCGCCTGTGCGAATACGTCGATCACCTGCACGAGCACTTCGTCGATCCGTGCGTCGTACGCAACGCGCGCTACCTCCCTCCGATCCGCCCGGGCTACAGCATCACCATCAAACCGGAATCGCTGAACGCGTACGAATTTCCCGCGGGCCGCGTGTGGCGTGAACTGGAAGGCGTGGCATGAGCGCAACGCCCGTGCCCGTGTCCGCTCCCGTGCCAGAAGCAATCGCGCTAAAAGCAGGTCACGTGCGCTGGGTCGTGTGCGCGCTCCTGTTTTTCGCGACGACGATCAACTACGTCGACCGTTCCGTGATGGGGCTGCTGGCTCCGATGCTGCGGAACGAGATCGGCTGGAGCGACAGCGGCTACGGCATGATCAGCGCTTCGTTCACGCTCGCGTACGCGATCGGCTTTCTGTTCTCCGGCTGGTTCATCGATCGCGTCGGCACGCGTGCCGGCTACGCAATCTTTCTCATCGTCTGGTCGCTCGCGGCCGCGGGACATGCGCTCGCCGCAACCGCATTCGGATTCGGCCTCGCGCGTTTCGCACTCGGACTCGGCGAGTCGGGCAACTTTCCCGCCGCGATCAAGACCGTGGCCGAATGGTTCCCGCGCCGCGAACGAGCGTTCGCAACCGGGATCTTCAACGCCGGCTCGAACGTCGGCGCGATCGTCGCGCCGCTCGTGGTCCCGTGGCTCACCATCACGTGGAGCTGGCGCGTCGCATTCGCGGCCACCGGCCTCGTGGGACTGGTGTGGGTGTTCTTCTGGTGGCCGCTCTATCGCAAACCCGCGGAACATCCGACGCTCACACCGGCGGAGCGCGCGTACATCGAAAGCGATCCACCGGAGCCGCCGATCGCAATCGCGTGGTCGAAGCTCTTGCAGCACCGGCAAACGTGGGCGTTCGCCGTGGGCAAGTTCCTCACCGATGCGATCTGGTGGTTCTATCTGTTCTGGTTTCCGCTCTTCATGGCCGACACGTTCAAGTTCGATCTGAAATCGATCGGTCTGCCGCTCGTCACCGTCTACCTCCTCGCTGACGTCGGCTCGGTCGGCGGCGGCTGGCTGAGCTCTCATCTGCTCAAGCGCGGCTGGACTCCGAATGCCGCACGCAAAACGGCGATGCTCGTCTGCGCGATTCTGATTCTTCCCGTCGCCATGGCACCGCGCGTCGACAGCGCGTGGCTCGCCGTGTGGCTCGTGGGCATCGCAGCGGCCGCGCATCAAGGCTTCTCCGCGAACATCTTCACCATCACCTCCGACATGTTTCCGAAGCCTGCGGTCGGCTCAGTGGTGGGAATCGGCGGCTTCGCCGGAGCGATGGGCGGCTTCATCATGAACCTCGGCGCCGGCTGGTTCCGCGAAAACCAGGGCAGCTACGTCACGATGTTCACGATCGCCGGCGTCGTCTACCTCGTCGCGCTCGCAGCGATTCATACGCTTGCCCCTCGCCTCGAGCCCGTTCGTCTCCGCGCGGAGGCATGAATCGCGTGTTCATCCACGACGACTTCCTACTCGAGAACGACGTCGCGCGCGAGCTGTATCACCGCCACGTCGCGCGGCTGCCGATCATCGACTATCACTGCCACTTGCCGGTGGCTCAGATCGCGAGCGATCATCGCTTTCGTTCGCTGACCGAGATCTGGCTCGACGGCGATCACTACAAATGGCGCGCGATGCGCGCGAACGGCGTCGACGAGCGCCTCATCACCGGCGATGCAAGCGATTGGGAAAAATTCGAAGCGTGGGCGAAGACGGTTCCCGCGACGCTGCGCAATCCGCTCTATCACTGGACGCACATGGAGCTGAAGCGTCCGTTCGGGATCACGGAACTGCTGTCCGAAAAAAATGCGCGCGACATCTTCGAGCACTGCAACACGCTCCTGCAGACGCCCGACTTTTCGACGCAAGGCTTGCTGCGCCAATTTCGCGTCGAGGTGGTGGCGACGACGGACGATCCCGCCGACTCGCTCGAACATCATCGCGCGCTCGCCGGCTCAACACCGCGCGTGGTTCCGACGTGGCGTCCCGATGCAGCGCTCGCGATCGAAGATCCGGCGACGTTCAACGCGTGGGTGAATCGCCTCGACGAATCGATCCGCAACTTTGGCGAGCTCCTCGACGCTCTCGAAAAACGTCACGCCGCGTTTCACGAAACCGGCTGCCGCGCGTCCGATCACGGACTCGAACAAATCTACGCAGAGCCGTGGAGCGATGCGGAAGTGTCATCGACGTTCGATCGCGTACGCGCGGGACACACCGTCGATCGCGACGCCGCGCTGCGCTACAAATCGGCGCTGCTGCACCGTTTCGCCCTCATGGACCACGCACGCGGCTGGGTCCAGCAATACCACCTCGGCGCGTTGCGCAACACAAACACACGCATGCGACGTTTGCTCGGCGCAGACTCGGGACTCGACTCCATCGGCGACTTCGAAATGGCACGCCCGCTCGCGCGCTTCTTCGATCGCCTCGATGAAACGAACCAGCTCGCGAAGACTATCCTCTACAACCTCAATCCGCGCGACAACGAATTGTTCGCGACCATGATCGGCAACTTCCAGGACGGATCCGTCCCCGGAAAAATGCAGTACGGCTCCGCGTGGTGGTTCCTCGACCAGAAGGACGGAATGGAATCGCAGATGCGCGCGCTCTCGAATATGGGCCTCTTCGCGCGCTTCGCCGGCATGGTCACCGACTCGCGCAGCTTCCTCTCGTATTCACGCCACGAATACTTCCGCCGCCTCGTCTGCAACCTCCTCGGCGACGACGTCCGCCGCGGACTGCTCCCCGATGATCGCGAACTGCTCGCACGCATCGCGAAGGATGTTTCGTATTTCAATGCCCGCGATTACTTCCGGTTCCAGGGGGCCGCCTGAGAGGCGGCCCTACGTTTGCCGAACGTAGGACATGCTCTCAGCTTGTCCGGTTTCCGCCATGAACAACCTTTTCCGCCTCGACAACAAAACCGCCATCGTCACCGGCGCCTCGCGCGGACTCGGCGCGGCGATGGCCGTCGCACTCGCCGAAGCCGGCGCGGACGTCGCACTCGTCGCGCGCGGCGATCTGCACGACACCGAAACCGCTGTGCGCGATCTCGGCCGCCGTGCGATCGCGATCAACGCCGATCTCGCCGATCGCAGCGCACCGCAAACGATCATGAGCGCCGCCGGCAACGCCGACGTCCTCGTCAACAACGCCGGTATCATCCGCCGCGCGAACGCACTCGAGTACAGCGACGAAGACTGGGACGCGGTCATCGAAGTAAATCTGCGATCGGTCTTCACGCTCAGCCGCGCGTTCGCGAACGCACTCGTCGCGCGCAACAGCGGCGGCCGCATCATCAACATCACCTCGCTGCTCTCGTTCCAGGGCGGCATCCGCGTCCCCGCCTACACCGCCGCGAAGAGCGGCCTTCTCGGACTCACCCGCGCGCTCGCGAACGAGCTCGCACCGCGCGGCATCAACGTCAACGCCATCGCGCCCGGCTACATGGCGACGGATAACACGCAAGCACTTCGCGACGACCCCACGCGCAGCCGCGACATCCTGGCGCGCATCCCCGCCGGCCGCTGGGGCACCCCCGACGACCTCAAAGGCGCGGTCGTCTTCCTCGCCTCCCCCGCCTCGGAGTACGTGCACGGGACGGTGGTGGCGGTGGATGGTGGGTGGCTCGCTCGCTGACGCGTGTGATTTTTTCTTCCCTCCTGCGAATCACAGTGTCTGAATGGCACGGTTGTCGACGCACGAACGGTTTCTCTCGCTTCTCGACGAGCACAAGAAGATCGTCTTCAAAGTGGCGAGCTCGTATTGCCGCGATGCGGAAGATCGCCGCGATCTGACGCAGGAGATCCTCGCACAGCTGTGGCGATCGTTCCCGCGCTTCGACGAGCGGCAGCGCTTCTCGACGTGGATGTATCGCGTCGCGATGAACGTCGCGATCTCGTTCTTCCGCAGCGAGACGCGGCGCGCGCGTCACACCGTGTCCGTCGAGGAATCCGCGCTCGAAGTCATCGCTGTCGAAGCAGGCGACAGCGACGACATCCGCCTGCTGCGCGCGTTCATCGACAAGCTCGACCCGCTGAACAAGGCACTGATCATTCTTTATCTCGACGGCAACGATCACGAAACCATCGCCGAGGTGCTGGGGATCTCGGCGACGAACGTCGCGACGAAGATCGGGCGCATCAAACAGAAACTGCGCCGCGACTTCGAGCGCACTTGAAGGAGAAAATCATGGAACTCGACGAACTGAAACACAGATGGGCGGAATACGATCGCAAGCTCGACGCGAGCATCCGCCTCAACACCGCACTGTTGCGCGAATCGACGCTGCACAAAGCCGGCAGCGCACTCAATCGCCTCTCGCTGCTGCTCGCGATCGAGCTGGTGATCAACTTCGCGCTCGTGCTGCTCCTCGGCAGCTTCATCGGCGATCACCTCGGCGAGCTTCGCTTCGTCGTGCCGGCCGCGTTCCTGCACGTGTGCACGCTCGCGCTCATCGCCACCGCGATCCAGCAACTCGTCACGCTGCGCACGCTCGACTTCGACGCGCCGGTCATCGAGATCCAGAAAAAACTCGAATCGCTGCGCGTGAAGCGCATTCAGATCACGAAGTGGGTGCTGCTGCTCGCGCCGCTGCTCTGGACGCCGCTCGTGATCGTGTCGCTGAAGATGCTGTTCGACTTCGATGCGTACGCGCTGCAGACGTGGCTCATCGCGAACCTGCTCTTCGGCGTCGCGGTCATTCCGCTGATGCTGTTGGTCTCGAAGCGCTACGCCGATCGCTTTCGCGGGTCACCGGTCATGCGGCGCCTTATGGACGACATCGCGGGGCGGAACTTGATTGC
>DATKFO010000871.1:0-5873 GCA_035544355.1 Thermoanaerobaculia bacterium | reverse complement strand
GGGTGCCTGGCCGACCGTGGCGTACGACCCGTAGACGATCAAATCCGTCCCGAGGTTGCGCCGGATTCGCCGCACCGTGTCGGGACCATACGAGTCCGTCTCGCCGAGATCGAGCTCCACCTTCATGCGCCCGACGTTCTCGCCCGGGATGGTCCGCAGGGATTCACCCGCGCCGAGCTCGGTCGTCAGCATTTCGGCGAGCGCGGTCGAGATCCATTCCGATTCGCTGCGGCCTGCGACGTTGCGGAATCCGAGGACGGCGACGGAGGGGCGTTTCGGAATGGCGATCGTCGGACGCGCGGGTGCGGGCTCGAGCATCTCGCGGCGCGTCGCGCGGAATTGCAGGATGCCGCCGCCGATCGCGATCACGACGAGGATCGCCGCCGCAACCATCGCGATTCTGCGATCGCGTCGCGCGCGCGTCATGACCGGCGCGTCGCCGGTGAGCGCGTTGACGACGTCGAGCGCGGCGGCGAAGCGATCGGCGGGCTCGCGCTCGAGGCAGCGGAGGATCGCGGCTTCCCATCGCGCGTCGAGCGTTGGGACATACATGCGCGGCGACGAAGGAGGCTCTTTCAGTTTTTGTACGACCGTTGTTAGTAGCGAGTCGCCCGCGAACGGCCGCGCGCCGGTGATCATCTCGAACATCACGACACCGAGCGCGTAGATGTCGGTCGCGGGCGTGATCCCGCCGCCTTCGCATTGTTCGGGCGCGAGATACGCGGCAGTGCCGACGATCTCGCCGGGACGCGTCATCGAGACGAGTCCGTCTTCGCTGCCGAGTGTGAGGCGCGCGAGGCCGAAGTCCGTGATCACGACGCGATCGCCGGTGAGCATCACGTTCTCGCTCTTGAGATCGCGATGAATCACGCCGGCGCGATGCGCGGCATCGAGTCCCGCCGCGATCTGCTGCACGATCGGCAGCGCATCGTCGGTGGTGAGCTGCTTGCGCTCGCGCAAATGCCGCGCGAGCGTGATGCCGGGCAGCAGCTCCATCGTCACGAACGTGACGTGCCCGTGATGGCAGATGTCGAAGATGCGGCAAACATTCGGATGCGTGACGCGCCGCGCAATATGAATCTCCCGCTTCAGCCGCTCGAGCGCCTCGGACGAAGCCATCTCCGCCCGAACCGTCTTGATCGCGATCGCAACACCGAGCTCGAGATCATTCGCCTCGTAAACTTCCCCCATCCCACCCGCCGCAATGAACCGCACGATGCGATACCGCGACGCGACGACTTCATGATCCGAGAATGTGCGGGCGGCTTCCCCGACGCGACGACTCGTCTCGCTGAACACCAGCGTGGGTTGGTCCGCGTCGTGAGGCATGGCGGCGATTCTAGATCCGAGGAGGGGAACGACGTGCGTGCCAGAGCGACACGATGAAGATCATTTGCTCCGAGACGCGGTAATACAGGTAGTAATGAATTCGCGGCATGAGGAGACGTCGAACGCCCGGCCTGCGAGTTCTTCGAACGATTTGGCCAACGGCGGGCTGTTCCCGCAGGAGTGCAAACGCTTCGTCGAGTGCTTCAGAAAACGCTTTCGGTGCTTTGTCCCGGTGTTTCTTCCACCAAGCCTCGGCTTCGTCCATTTCTCGAAGCGCGCGGTCCTCGATCCAGATGCGGTACGGACTACTCACGACCGGAGCGCCGGCGCAGCTCGCGAAGATACGCTTCTCCGTCGACGACTTCGCCTCGCTCTGCTGCCTCGACTCGATCGTTCAGCTCGGCGAGCTCGTCCGGCGGCAAATCGACGCCGTTCTCGTCTTCGTCGTCGCGGATGAACAGCGTCACCTCCGCGCCTTCCGGAAGCTCGTAGCCCTCGAGCTCTTCGACTTCCACGCGGCCGTTGTGCACCTTGCCATGAATCAGCGTGGCCATGGGTCAACATCCTACCTCGGACAAAGGCCTCTGACTGCGAAGGGAGATTAGATCCGCGGAGGCGTACCACGCGACGCATGCCAGAACGCGACGACTTCGATCGCGTCGAACTTCTCGCGGTAGTAGACGTGGTATTGCGTCGTCTGGAGAAGCATTCGACGAACGCCTTTCATCCGGATATCACGAGCGACGGGCGCCATGTGAGGAGTGTCGGCAATCTTGGCGATCGCCTCTTCGATCTCGTCGTCGAGTGCGAAGATCGCTTTGTGACGATGCTTGTACCACCAAGCTCGCGCGACTTCGATTTGACGCGCAGCGCGACGCGTGATGACGATCGGACGAATCACTTCGCACGCGATCGCAATTCGCGCAAGAGCTCATCCGCGGTGATGACATCGCCGGCATCTGCTTCTGCGATGCTCAGAAGCAATTCACGCTCGAGCTCGGGATCGTCGATATCGAAGTAGTTCTCGTCCGCGACTTGGATCGTGACTTCCGCGCCTTCCGGAAGCGTCTCGTCTTCCACAACGATCGCCTTGTTCTGCACGCGCGCATGAATGGTTCGCATCCCCATCATCCTACCTCGGCCACGCGCTCCCCCGCGAACAGGCGCGTGAGCCAGAGATTCGTGAGCTTCTCCTGCACCGTGTTCTGGCGCAGGCGGGCGCGGAGGTTGGTGAAGTCGACTTCATCGGGCATGGGGGCATTCTAGAGCCGGGGGGCGGAGCGGCGGGAGGCATGCCAGAGGGAGAGGATGATGACGACGTCATCGACGAGGCGGTAGTACAAATGGTAATGCACGCGAGAAAGCAGGATCCTGCGGAGTCCCGGCAATCGTGCGTTACGAACGGGTTTCCCAATCGCTGGTTGCTCGCGAATCAGATCCAGCGCTTCGTCGAACGATGCCACGAGCGCGTCGGGCGCTTTGTTGCGGTGTTTACGCCACCAGCGCTCAGCGATGTCGAGCTCTCTCCAGGCCCGATGATCGACGCGAACGCGATGCATTCAGGCACTACGCCGATCGGCTACGAAGTCTGCGAAGAACCTCGTCGCCGTCAATCCACTCTCCGCGCTCGACGGCCTTCATGCGATCTTCCAGCTCGGCTTCGTCCTCGGGCGATAACTCGAAACCCTCATCGTCCTCTACCGGTTCAGTGTGCTTGATTACCTTGCTCACGTACCTATCCTACCTCGGCCGCCCGCTCCCCCGCGAACAGGCGCGTGAGCCACAGATTTGTGAGCTTCTCCTGCACCGTGTTTTGGCGTAGGCGTGCGCGGAGGTTGGTGAAGTCGACCTCGTCGAGGTGCTGGTCCTGGTTGAAGCAGGAGAAGACGAAGGACTCCTTCTTTGTGACCGGGTCGACGTGGCGCTGGAGGCATTGAGCGCAGACCTGTTTCATCATGCATTGCATCGGTGAATTGATGGAGCCGATGCCGATGTGTTGTGGGTCGAGGTGCGGGGCGAGGAGGCCGTGACGCGCGTCTTTGACTGCGCGCATCATGCCGTCGGAGCCGATGGCGATGAGGCGCTTCGCGTCGCGCAGTTGGAACATCGCGTCGGGCTGCGTGGCGTACCAGAGCATTGCTTGCACGATGTTGCCGGCGAAGCCGCGGTCCTGTTCGCGACGCGGCTCGATCGGGTCGCCTGCGTCGACGGACCAGATCACTTGATGCGTGCCGGCTTCGATGTCGTCGCGCTTGAAGACGTCGGCTTTCTTTTTGTAGCCGGCGAAGTAGATGACGCGGCAGCCGTTGTCTTTGAGCGCGCGCGCGATCGAGAAGAGCACTGCGTTGCCGAGTCCGCCGCCTGCGAGCAGCACGGTTTCGTCGCTCGGAATCTCCGTCGGCGTGCCGGTCGGACCCATGACGACGACGGGCTCGCCGGGTTTGAGCATCGCGCACAGACGGGAGGAGCCGCCCATCTCGAGCACGATCAGCGAGAGCAATCCGCTGTCTGCGTCGGCGGATGCGCCGGTGAGCGCGATGCCTTCCATCACGAGGCGCGTTCCGTTGAGCTGCGGCGCGTGCGTCTCGTAGTTCTGCAGGCGGAAGAACTGTCCGGGATGAAAACGCCGCGCGGCGAATGGCGCGCGCACGACGACTTCGACGATGGTCGGCGTGAGGCGATTCACTTCGTGCACGCGTGCGATGAGTGCGTCATCGAGCACTGCGACGAGCTCGCGCCAGCGTTCATCGGAAGTTGCGGTCGCGTCGGGGAACAACGAGACGATGTGGCGGTAGCCATCCTTCGCGGACGCCATCGCTTTCACGACGTTGCCTGCGTAGCGCGGATGGTTGTCGCCGTAGAACGTGATGAGTTTCTCGCGGCGCGACGGATGCTGATACGACGTGAAGAATCCGCGCGGCCGCGTCTCGTCGTCTTCGATCAGCTCGAGACCTTCGCCGAGGGAGAAGGATTGGAAGAACTGCTTCCACTTGTCGAGCTTGAACGTGTTCGGATGCTCTTTCTCGTAGATGACATTCGGACTCGTGCCCGCGGCGACCATCACGGATCGCGCGGGAAGAGACACGATGTCGCCTGAATCCTTCCAGCGTCCGTCTTCGACGATCTGCTTCTCGAAGAGAATTTCGCGAACGTGACCGTATTCATCTGCGACGGCTTCGACGGGTGAGAGATTGTCTGCGTACGCGATCCCTTCCTCGAACGCCTTGGCGATCTCTTCGTAGTTGAGGCGATATGCGGGCGAGTCGTACAGCAACTTGCGATACGCGATCGTCACGCCGCCCCACGCGCGAATGAGCGGGATGAAATCGGGATTGTCCGTACCGTTTGCAGGACGCTCGCGCTCCGCACGCACGGCGCGTCCATGCCCGAGGAACTCATCGAGAATCACGAGCTCCTCGTTGTCGTAGCCGCCGCGCACATTCGCTTCGCCGAGCTCCGCGCAGAGCGTTTCGTAGCGTTCGAGCGTGCGCTCGACCTGCACGGGGTAATACGCCATCAGCTCCGTCGCTGTGTCGATCGCGGTGAGGCCGCCGCCGATCACGACCGCGGGCAAGCGCACCTGCAGATTCGCCATCGAGCTTTTCTTGAACGCTCCGGTGAGCTGCAGCGCCATCAGG
Organism: Thermoanaerobaculia bacterium; assembly: GCA_035544355.1. GTDB lineage: Bacteria > Acidobacteriota > Thermoanaerobaculia > Gp7-AA8 > Gp7-AA8 > DATKFO01. The sequence continues at coordinate 906 of DATKFO010000871.1, read as the reverse complement.
AAATCGGACGCCTTGCGGATGCCGCGAATGAGATTGTTCTTCATGCGCACGATCGTCGGCGTGCCGGCGCCCGCGGCGATCGCGATGTGATCGAACCCGAGCTCGTCGAACGCGTCTTCGATCGTCATCGTGCCGCCGAAGCGGATGCCGCCGTAGAAGCGCACGTTCTTCTTTCTCTCGAGCGCGATGCGGATGACCTTCAGAAAGTTTTTGTCCCAGCGAACGGTGATGCCGTACTCGGACACGCCGCCGAATCCGGCGAGAATGCGATCGTCGAGCTCGTCCCACAGCGCGGCTTTCGCATCGCGAATCGGCTCGGTCAAGTAGGCAGTAGGCAGTGGGCAGTTGGCAGAGGAGTTGTCGGGCGTCTGCTCACTGCCAACTGCCATCTGCCCACTGCCCACTGCCCACTGCCCACCGGAATCCACAGGCTCGATCTTCAGGCCGTCGATGCCGACGACGCCGAAGCCTTCGTTTGCGAGGAAGTGCGCGAGCGTGTAGCCGGCGGGGCCGAGGCCGACGATGAGGACGTTCTTGCCGTTGTAGGGGAGGGCGAGTGGGCGGCGCACGTTGATCGGATTCCAACGCGTGAGCAGCGAGTAGATCTCGAAGCCGTACGGCAGCCAGAGCACATCGGTGAGCACGCCGGTCTCGATCTGCGGGATGTTGACCGGATCCTGCTTTTGAAAAATGCACGCGCGCATGCAGTCGTTGCAGATGCGATGACCGGTGCCCGGGCACATCGGGTTGTCGATCATCACGATCGCGAGCGACGCGATCGCATCGCCCTCCGCGCGCAACACGTTCATCTCGCCGATTTTTTCGTCGAGCGGACAACATTCGAGCGCCATGCCGAGCGGGTTCGGTTTGAACGTGCCGTTGGCCTGCTCGAACCCGCGCGAGCAC
>DATKFO010000870.1:0-6439 GCA_035544355.1 Thermoanaerobaculia bacterium | reverse complement strand
GCTCTTCATCGTCGCGTCGAAATCGGGTACGACGACCGAGCCGATGATGTTTCACCGCTACTTCTTCGACCGCGTGAAGAACGGAAACAACTTCGTCGCCGTCACCGATCCCGAAACGCAACTGCAGCGTGACGCGGAGCGCGACGGCTTCCGCAAGATCTTCATCAATCCCGCCGACATCGGCGGACGCTACTCCGCGCTTTCGTATTTCGGACTCGTGCCCGCAGCGCTGAGCGGTGTCGACGTCGCGGGCCTCCTCGATCGCGCGGTGCACGCGGCACACGTCACGACGACGGCGTCAGTGCGCACGAATCCCGCCGCGCTCCTCGGCTGCGTGATCGGCGCGATGGCGCTGCAAGGCCGCGACAAGCTCACGCTCATCACGCCGCCGCCGCTCGACACGCTCGGCCTCTGGATCGAGCAGCTCGTCGCGGAGAGCACCGGCAAGGAAGGGAAGGGCGTGCTGCCCGTCGCGGGCGAACCACCGCTTCCCGTCAACGACTACGGCGACGATCGGCTGTTCGTGAGCGTTCGGCTTCGCGGCACCGATCATTCGGAGCGTTTGCGCGAGCTCGCGGACGACGAGCATCCCGTCGTCGATTTCGTGCTCGCCGATCCGCTCGACCTCGGCGAAACGTTTTTCGTCTGGGAATTCGCCACCGCAATCGCCGGCGCACTTCTCGGCATCGACGCATTCGATCAGCCGAACGTGCAGGAGTCGAAGGACAACACGAAGCGCCTGCTCGAGGAGTTCAAGAGCACCGGCAAATTGCCCGACGGCGATTACGCGAGCATGGACAAAGTCGCGCAACTGCTCGCGAACGTCGGACTCAGCGATTACGTCGCGCTCACCGAATACTTCGCGCAGACGCCGGCGCGCGATCGCCTGATCGCGCAGATTCGCGAAGAGATCGCGCGCGAGCTGCGCGTCGCGACCACGACCGGCTACGGCCCGCGCTTCCTCCACTCGACGGGGCAGCTGCACAAAGGCGGCGGCGACAACGGCGTGTTTCTCCAGCTCAACGCCGACTCGCCAGACGTCGCGATTCCCGGCGAGCCGTTCGGCTTCGCCGTGCTCGTACGCGCGCAGGCGCTCGGTGATTTCCAATCGCTCGAATCACGCGACCGCCGCGCATTGCGCCTCCACCTCGGCAACGACGTCGAGCGCGGACTCGAAGAATTGCTGCAGAACGTTCGGAATGCGGTAGCGAAGGTGTCGTAATGGGTGACGCAAAATTCGCGATGATCGGCCTCGCCGTGATGGGCGAGAACCTCGCACTCAACATCGAAGATCACGGCTTCCCGATTGCGGTCTGGAATCGCGAGCCGGACAAGACCGACGCGTTCGTCGCGAAAAATCCCGGCCGGAAAGTCACCCCGACGAAATCATTCGCCGAGCTCGCAGCGGCGCTCGAGCGCCCGCGCCGCATCATGATGATGATCAAGGCCGGCGCACCGGTCGATCAGACGCTCGACAACCTCGTGCCGCATCTCGAGCCGGGCGACGTCGTCATCGACGGCGGCAATTCGTGGTTCAAGGAAACGCAGGACCGCACCAGGCGCCTCGAATCGACCGGCATCCACTTCGTCGGCTCCGGCGTGAGCGGCGGCGAAGAAGGCGCGCGCTTCGGCCCGTCGCTGATGCCCGGCGGCTCGAACGAATCGTGGGAAGCGATTCGTGCCGTGTTCGAAGCGATCGCCGCGAAGAGCGATTCCGGCGCGTGCGTCACGCACGTCGGCCCCGACGGCGCGGGCCATTTCGTGAAGATGGTGCACAACGGCATCGAGTACGGCGACATGCAGCTCATCGCCGAAGCCTACGAGCTCCTGCGCAAAGGCCACGGCGCGAACGCCGATCAACTCGCCGGCATCTTCGACCAATGGAACACAGGTCCGCTCGAGTCGTTCCTCATCGAGATCACGTCGAAGATCTTCCGTAAGCGCGACGACGAGACCGGATCGCCGCTCGTCGACAAGATCCTCGACAAGGCGGGACAAAAAGGAACTGGCAAGTGGACCGCGCAAGTCGCGCTCGATCTCGCCGTGCCGATTCCGACGATCGCCGCAGCGATCGACGCGCGCGTGCTGTCGTCGATGAAAGACGAGCGCGTCGCCGCATCGAAAGTCTTCGGCGTCGATCCGCCGTTCCCCGCGCCCGAGACGTTCGTGCAGGACGTGCACGAAGCGCTGTACGCCTCGAAGATCTGCTCGTACGCGCAGGGCATGGCGCTGATCCAGGCCGGCTCGCGCGAATGGAACTGGTCGATCGACATGCGCGAGATCGCGCGCATCTGGAAAGCCGGCTGCATCATCCGCGCAAAATTCCTCGACTCCATCATGCGTGCCTACGAGCGCAACGCCGCCCTCCCGAACCTCCTTCTCGACGAAACCTTCCGCGACGCCATCACCAACGCCCAAGCCGCCTGGCGCCGCTGTGTCGCCTACGCCCAAACCAACGGCATCGCCATCCCCGCACTCTCGTCCTCGCTCGCATACTTTGACTCGTACCGAACCGCGAACCTCCCGCAGAACCTGACGCAAGCGCAGCGCGACTACTTCGGCGCGCACACGTACCAAAGGAACGATCTCGAGAACGCTCCGTTCGTCCACACGGACTGGGTCTAGGAGTGCGGTGGCTAAGCCACCGCTTTCTGATCCGGATCACAAAGCGGCGGCTCTGCCGCCGCACTCCTAAAGCGGCGGCTTTGCCGCCGCACTCCTAGAGTTGCGGCTTGAACCACCCCGCCACCCGCTCTTTGATCCGATCCATCCACGATCGTTCGTGCCAGCGCCGGTGCGCGATCTCCGCGCTCCTTGCGAGGTCTTCGAAGAACATCTGCTCCATCTGCGCGGCGATGGTTTCGTCGTAGATGTTCACGTTCACTTCGTCATTCAGGCGGAAGGAGCGGTCGTCGAAGTTCGACGAGCCGATGCTCGACCAGATGCCGTCGACGACCATGGTCTTCGCGTGCATCATCGTCGGCTGGTATTCGAAGATGCGGATGCCGCGGCGCAGCTGGCGTTCGTACAACCAGCGCGCGGCTTGCCGCGCGATCGGCACGTCGGTGTACTCGCCCGGCACGATCACGCGCACGTCGACGCCGCGCCGCACCGCGCCTTCGAGCGCGCGCCGCGTGTCGCGATCGGGCATGAAGTACGCGCTCGAGATGTAAATCGATTTGACCGCGCTGACGATCGAGACGATGTGCAGCAGCTTCGCCGTCGAGCTGCCCTCGCTCGGCGACGACTTCACGACCTGCGTGACGTGCGTGCCGCGCGGCGGAACCTGCGGGAAGTAGTCGAGTCCCGTGAGCAGCTCGCCGCGCGATTTCACCCAGTTGTCCATGAACGCGAACTGCATCTGCGTGACCACCGGTCCCTCGACGCGCACGACCGTCTCGCGCCAGTGATCGCGCGTGTCCGCGTCGCCGAGCCATTCGTCCGCGATGCCGACGCCGCCGCAGAAGCCGATCTCGCCGTCGACGATCAGCAGCTTGCGATGCGTGCGGTGATTGAAGCGCGACACCGTGTACCAGCGCAGCGGGTGATACCACTCGAGATCGATGCCGTTGCGCTTCAGGAAATCGATCAGCGCTTCCGACATCGCGCCCGAGCCGACGGCGTCGAGCACGACCTTCACCTCAATCCCCGCACGAGATCGCTCCGCCAGCGCCTCGGCAAACATCCGCCCGACCTGACCATCCCAGTAAATGTAGAACTCGAGGTTGATCGTCTTCTTCGCGTTGTGAATCGCCGTCAGCATCGACGGGAAGATCTGCACGCCGTTGCGCAGGATCTCGACGCGATTGCCTTCCGACAGCGGCGCGCCTGTGAGCGCATGCATCGTCTGCAGGAACGCCACGTCGCGCACGCCGAACTGGTGGCGCATGTGATAGCGCATCGGTGCGCGCCGCCGGATGATCGGCAGCGGTGCGCGCGCCGGATAGCGCGGACGTTTGCGTCTACGAAGGAATCCCAGCATGGTGGAACAGCCACACCGCTCCGGCGACGAGGGCGAAGAGAATCGCGAGCTGGAGCAGCACCGCGATGCTGATGATGGCGATCGCGACGACGAACATCTGCCCGGGTGAGCGCGGCGCATTGCGGCGATTGCGATGCTTCTCGAGCAGCCGCATGTTCTTCATGTTCTCTTCCCACATGAAGTCGAAGAGATCGCCCGCGACCGGCACCGCGCCGAAAAGAATGTCGAGCAGGATGTTCGCGGTCATGCGCAGCACCACGCGCATCGGCACGCGATGCCGCACCGCGCCGACGAGGATCCACGCCGACAGCGCGCCGCCGATCACATCGCCGATTCCCGGAATCAATCCGACGAGCGCGTCGATGCCGAAACGCAGCTTCGTGCCGGGCACGAGGAATGCCTCGTCCATCAGAAACGCGAAGTGCCGCAGCGCGACCAGATCGCGCGGCAGCTTCTCATCCGGCTCGATGACCTCTGGGATGTGAACTTTCTCGGGCACTCGTCGTGCTCCTTGCAAAGTGGCGACCGACGTATGCTAACGGCAATGGGTGACTCTCCAGGCGATCCGCGCGACCGTCCGCCCATCTGGCGCGAGCGGTGGAAGAGCCGTTTCGGCTCGATTCGCGTGCGCGTCTGGTCGTGGCTGACCGATCCCGCGGTGCTGCTCTATCGCCGCGAAGCGTTCGGCCGCCATCGCGCGCGCGTCTTCATCGTCGAGTTCTTTCTGTTCATTCGCGAGATCACGCGCGAGTTCTGGCAGATCGAAGGCACCGCGCGCGCGGCGTCGCTCGCGTACACGACGCTGCTCTCGCTGATCCCGCTGCTCGTCGCGTTCACGCAGATCCTCAAGGTCTACTTCGGCAATCTTTTTCCCGGCTTCCAGACACAGATCGATACGGTGCTCAACGCGGTGATCCCGTATCAATCGCCGCAGCTCACGTATCACCTCGCGCGCTTCGCCGAGAACGCGCAGGCCGCATCGACCGTCGGCGCGATCGTGTTCATGTTCGTCGCGTTCCGCCTCTTCGTCGCGGTCGAAGGCGCGGTGAATCAGATCTGGAAGGTGCGCAGCGTGCGCGGGTATCGCCAGAAGCTCATCGCGTTCACGATGCTCTTCTTCTGGGGTCCGCTGCTGATGGGCCTCTCGTTCACCACGACGGCGATGCTGCAGCGGAACCGCTACCTGCGCGTTCTGTTTCAGGGAGATCTCATCTTCCTGATCGTCCCGATCGTCGTGCTCTTCATCGGATTCACGATGCTGTTCTGGCTCGTGCCGTCGACGCGCGTGCGGCTCACGTCGGCGATGGCCGGCGCGATGGTCACGACGCTGCTCTTCACGCTCGTTCGATTCCTGTTCGGCATCTACTCGAACTACCTCGTCACGGGCCGTCTGAACCTGATCTATGGCGCCGTCGGTCTCGCCGTCATCTTCCTGATCGCCATCGAGGTGATGTGGGTCGTAATCCTCCTCGGCGTCGAGATCAGCTACGTGTGGCAGCACCTGTACGGCGTGCTCCGCGCGACCGCGCAGCACGTCGAGGACTGTCCCGAATACGACCTCTACTTCGCGTTGCGCGCGCTGCTCGAGATCGGGCGCCGCTTCGATCGCCGCGAAGACCCGCCGTCGACGTATCGCCTCGCGGAGCAATTCGGCGCGACCGATGCGCAGCTGCTGCGGGTGATGCGCAAGCTCGAAGACGTGAAGCTCGTCACGCCGACCGGAACCGAGTGGATCGGCTACGTCCCCGGCTGCGATCCCGATCGCATTTCGGTCGAAGAAGTCATCGCCGAAATCGAAGGGACCAAGCGCCTCGTGCCTCCCTTCGGCACGGACGACGAAGAGCGGCGCACAGTCGTCGCGTTGTTCGACCACCTCAACACGTGCACGACGCAGGCGCTCGAGCGCATGTCGATCGGGCGCTTGGTGCGTGAGCTGTACGCTCCGCGTGCGGTTCGCGATGAAGCGCACGATAGCCCCGTGGCGTGAGCCCGGGGCCACTCGCGATGCCGTAGCCAATGTTGAAAAGCCCGCCGGGTGTATCGGCGGGCGACACGCCTGGCGATTCGCGTGCGAAAAAGTGTCGCCCGCCGATGAGGCCGGCGGGCTTTTAAGCTTGGCTACGGAGTCCCGAGTGGCCCCGGGCTCACGCGCCGGGGCGATTTTTTTAGAATCCGCGACGCCTCGTACGCCACCGTCGTCGAGATCACCCAGATCAGGCCCGCGGTGATGCCGGCGCCGACGTCGGAGATCCAGTGCACGCCGAGGTAGATCCGCGACGACGAGATCGCGAGGATGAGCGTGAGGCCGAGCGCGAGTGCGCACGATTTCCAGCGCCAGCGTACGAGCACGCGGAAGGCGAGATAGGCGAGTGCGCCGAGGACGATGGTCGAGCCCATCGCGTGTCCGCTGGGGAACGAGTAGCCGTGTGCTTCGCGCAATCGTTGCGCGAGATCGGG
>DATKFO010000869.1:0-6756 GCA_035544355.1 Thermoanaerobaculia bacterium | reverse complement strand
TGGCCGCTGCTTCTCTGCAACTCTGCAACTCTGCAACTCTGCAACTCGATCTCCACTCGAACCATGAAACGCCTGCTCAAAAACTTCGCGTTCACGTCGGGCCTCGTGCTCACGGTCGCGCTCGTGCTCGGCGCGGTCGCGGCGCCGGTGCTCGCGCCGTACGATCCTTCGCAGCAATTCGTGCGGCGCGTGGAGATTTATCCGGGCGGTCCGATGCGCACGGAAACGCGGCTGCGCGAGGAGCCGACGCAGCAACACCTCCTCGGGCTCGACGAACTCGGACGCGACGTGCTGTCGCGGATTCTGTTTGGCGCGCGTGTGTCGCTGCGCGTCGGATTCAGCGTCGTGCTGCTCGCTTCGCTCGTCGGCGTCGCGTTCGGCGCGATCGCGGGCTACTTCGGCGGATGGATCGATCTCCTCGTGATGCGCCTCTGCGACATCCTCCTCGCGTTTCCCGGAATCCTGCTCGCGATCGCACTCGTCGCAGTCCTCGGCCCGAGCTTGAACAACGTCATCCTCGCGCTCTCGATCATCGGCTGGGTCGGCTACGCGCGACTCGTGCGCGGACAGGTGTTGAAAGTGCGCGAGATGGAGTACGTCACCGCGGCGAAAGCGCTCGGCGCGAAATCGCCGCGCGTGATCCTGCGGCACGTGCTGCCGAACGTGATCAATCCCGTGATCGTGATGGCAACGCTCGGCCTCGCCGGCGCGATCCTTTCCGAGGCGGCGCTGTCGTTTCTCGGACTCGGCGTGCAGCCGCCGACGCCCTCATGGGGCTCGATGCTCGCCTACGGCCGCCGCTACCTCGGCGAAGCCAACCACCTCGCGATCTTTCCGGGCGCGGCAATCATGTTGGCGGTGATGGGCTTGAATTTCCTCGGCGACGGATTGATCGACGCGCTCGATCCGAAGTACCGGAAGCTCATACGATGAGTGGGCAGTGTGCAGTAGGCAGTGGGCAGAAGAAAAATCATGGAGCGGCGTTCCGATTTCTGCCAACTGCTCACTGCCTACTGCCCACTGCATGAAGGACCTCCTCAATCGCGAATTCGATTTCGCGCGCGCGCCGCGGCGCGTTGTTTCGCTCGTACCTTCGCTGACGGAGACGTTGTTCGAGCTCGGTGCGGGCGAGGACGTCGTTGGGGTCACCGACTTCTGCATCTTTCCGGAGAATCTCGAGCGGCCGCGCGTCGGTGGGACGAAGAATCCGCACGTCGATGCGATTCGCGCGCTTGCGCCGGATCTCGTGCACATGAACCTCGAAGAGAATCTCGAGCGGCATGCGCGGCAGATCGAAGCGTTCGCGCCGGTGTTCGTGACGGAGCCGAAGAGCGTCGATGACGTTGCGGTGTTGATCGAGACGCTCGGCGCGATTCACGATCGTCGCGCGCGTGCGGCGGAGCTTGCGGAGGAATTGCGCGGCGAGCTCGCGTCGATGCCGCGGCGCGCCTTCACGTTCGCGGTGCCGATCTGGAAGAAGCCGTGGATGTGGTGCGGGCACGACACGTATGTCGCGCGGCTCGTCGAGGCGGCGGGCGGCGTGAACGTGATCGAGGGGGAGCGCTATCCGCAGCACGAGCTCGAGGACGTGCTCGCGCGAAAGCCGGAGGTCGTGTTTCTGCCCGATGAGCCGTATCTCTTCACGGAAGACGACGCGCGCGCGATCGAGGCGAACGTGATCGGGCCGTTTCCCGGCCATCTCTTCACGTGGCACGGCACGCGGACGATTCTCGGATTGCGGTTTCTGCGCGATGCCCTGAAAACGTGAAGGACAGGCCGGGGAGACCTGTCCTTCTGGGTCTTGCGTCTGTTCCGGCGAGGAAGCGCCAACAGGAAGGGGGTTCACGCAAGGAGGAGCCGGCACATCGCAAAGACCACGGTTACCGCACCGAGAACTCTATGCTGTTATCCCATAAAATGCAAGACCGACCGGCTGAGAGCCGGTCCTACGTTCCCAGAATCTCTTCGGCCCACGTGCGCAGCGTCTCGTCCACGGTATCCAGCTGCTTCGTGAAGAAGTGATCCGCGCCGGTGACGACGACGCTCTGTCCGTTGCGCACCGCTTGCACGAGTGAGTCGAGCTTCGCAACGTCGCCGTGCTCGTCCTGTGTGCCGTGCAGAAAGAGCATCGGCTTTTCGCAGAAGCGCAGATATCCGAAATCGTATTTGTTGACGGGCGTGCCGATGAGGAAGAGCGCGTCGACTTCGGGGAGCTCGCACGCGACGCGGCTCGACACCCACGCGCCGAATGAGAATCCGCCGACGAACAGTTTCTTGCCGGGATGTTTTTTCTTCACCCACTCGATCGCGGCGAGCACGTCCTGCTGCTCCCCTTCGCCGCCCTCGTGATGTCCCGCGCTGGTGCCGGTGCCGCGAAAGTTGAAGCGCAGCGTGGCGACGTTTGCGGCTTCGAGTCCGCGCGCTGCGCGAAAGACGACTTTGTTGTGCAGCGTGCCGCCGCCGAGGGGGTGCGGATGGCAGACGACGGCGACGCCGGCGGGATCCTGCAACTCGCGATAGAGCGCCTCGAGGCGGCCCGCGGTGCTGATGACATCGACGTGGCGCAGCGGTTTCGGATTCACAGGTTCACCAGCACGCGGTCGTCCGCGATCGTCACGTCATGCGTCACGATCGCAATTTCGGGATTGCCCGTGCACGCACCGGAGCGGACGTCGAATCCCCAGAGGTGCCACGGACAAACGATCTCGTTCCCCATCAAATCCCCTTCGGCCAGCGGGCCACCGCGATGCGGACAGGTGTTGTCGGTCGCGAAGAAGCCGTCGCTCGTGTGGTACACGGCGATCGTTTTTCCGTCGACGTTGAAGGAGCGGACGCGGCCAACCGGAATGTCCTCGATTTTTGCGATTTCAATGAAGCGGGTCATTTCAAAGGCGCGAAGAGTAACACGCACGCTAGAGCCATAGCGGACGCGGAATGCCGTTCCGCCCGACCACGCCACCGTCGCCCCACACACCCGGCACTTCGGTCGCGCATTCGGCACATTTTCCGTCGACCAGGCGATACGACGTTACGCGGAATCCGATGCGTCCGACGACGAGCGCGTTGCAGTTCGGGCAATGCGTTCCTTCCTTGTCGCCGAAGCCAGCCGGGATGTTGCCGGGATAGACGTAGCGCAGCCCCGCGCGCTTGCCGATGTCGTACGCGCGCAGGAGATGCGACGCCGTCGTCGGCGCGTTGTGCATCTTGTAATCCTCGTGGTACGCGGTGATATGCCACGGGATGTCGCGATCGATGCTCGCGAGAAACTCCGCGATCTTCGTCAGTTCATCGTTCGAATCGTTGAAATCGGGGATGACGAGCGTGACGATCTCGAGCCAGATGTTGCGGCGTTTCAATTCGCGAATCGTGTCGAGCACCGGCTGCAATACGCCGCCGAGATCGCGGTAGTGGCGATCGTCGAATCCTTTGAGATCGACTTTGTAGAGATCGACGTAGGGCGCGATGTACTCGAGCACTTCAGGAGTGCCGTTGCCGTTCGAGACGTACGAGCAGACGAGTCCCGATTTCTTCGCTTCCTTGAACACTTCGACGGCCCACTCCGAGGTGATGAGCGGCTCGTTGTAGGTCGACGTGATGACTTTCGCTCCGTGCTTGATCGCGAGCTTCACGAGCTCCGCGGGCTCGACATCTTCGGGAGGCGCGCCGGCGACCGGATCGCGCAGCGCCTGCGACGTGACCCAGTTCTGGCAATAGCCGCAGTGGTAATCGCATCCGAGCATGCCGAATGAGAGTGCGAGCGCGCCGGGATAGGCGTGGAAGAACGGCTTCTTCTCGATCGGATCGACCTGCAGCGCGGCAACGTATCCGCGCGGCACTTTGAGCACGCCGTCTTCGTTGTAGCGGACCTTGCAGATGCCTTTCAGTCCGTCGAGGATTTTGCAGCGATGGCCGCACGCGAAGCAGCGCACCGCATTCTTTTCGAGTTTTTCGTAGAGCACGCCCTCCGTCGTGCGTTTGGACAGAACATCGCCGAGGGTCGCCGTGGACATGCAAGGGGAAACGCGGCGATTTCGGGCGGAATTCTTACTTCAGCACGTTGCGCAGATGCACCCAGCGGTCGAAGCGCGAGGTGCGCTTCGCGCCCCAGTAGCACGCAAACGCCATCACGAGTCCGGCGAGCCCGTCCGTGAGGTAGTGCCATCCGGTGATCATCGAGCCGATGAAGATGATGAACACGAAGAATGCGAACAGCACCTCGCCCCATCGCCAGACGCGGCGCATCCAGAGAAACGCGAACGTTTGAAACGCGACGTGCAGGCTCGGGAACGCGCCGATGCCGAACGCGATGATCACCTCCCGCGTGCTCTTCAGGCCGGCCACGAGCCGCAGCACGTTTTGATAGTTGCGCATCAGCGCCGCCTGCCAGAACTGCGTGCGCTTGAGCACGTCGCTGTGCGCGAGCCAGATGTCGGGAAAGCGGTACGCCGGTCCGAGCGACGGAACCAGCATGTAGAGCCACGTGCCGGTGAGCCAGAGGGCGAGATTCCCGTTCGTGAACGCGATCCGCACGCGCCGGCTCGGCGCGGAGAGGAAGTAGCCGAACGCAACGGCCTGGCTCGCGAAAAAAATGTTCGCGTAGCACCAGTCGATGAACAGCAGCGCGGGGCGATACGAAAAGAGGCTGAGCACGAGGATGTTCGGCGAGATCCCGAAGCAGAGCATGCGATCGAGATCCCACAGCTCCTGATCGAACAGCCGCGGGTGATAGACGGGCACGAGCAGTTTGACGAACGCGTAGGTGTAGAAGCCGAACGAGCCGATGACGATCAGCCGCAGCGAATCGGAGATCCATCCCCACGTGCGGATGATGCGGAAGTACGCGTACTGACGGCGGACGAGCGCGATGACGCTGCGGATCACCATCGCACCGGCCATCTGCAGCGTGAGAAAGCCGCCGAACGATCGCGCGCTCGGGAGCGACTCGATCACCGTGGAGCGATTGCCCCACACGAACGCGACCATCAGCAAAAAGTTCGCGAGCGTGAAGAGCTCGAAGAAATAGGGGCGCCGGTGAACCTTCCACTGCGGAGTCAGCATCATCGCGCCGGAATCGGAACGGGAACGGGTGCGGGCTCCGAGCCCGCCGGCAGAAAGTAGAGCGCCACGGCGATGATCGCGTAGACCGCGAGGAGCTGCACGCCTTCGTACCAGTTCGTCTCGCCGTTGATGATGAGGTACGAGAAGACTGCGACGCCGAGGGAGACGGCGAGGATCTCGAACGGCGTGAAGATCAGATCGAGCGGATGCCCGAGCGGATACGAGAGGAACACGAGCATCGGCGTGACGAACAACGCGATCTGCACGCTCGACTGCATCGCGATGTTGAGCGCGGTGTCCATCTGATTGCGCACCGCAAGCACGACCGCGGTCGAATGCTCGGCCGCGTTGCCGACGATCGCGAGCACGACGAATCCGAGAAACACTTCGTTCATGCCCCACGCCTTACCGGCGGCGGAGACCGCATGCACGAGACCTTCGGCGACGACGGCCATGAGCGAGCTCGCGGCGAGCAGGATCAGGATCGACTTGCGCACGCTCCACATCTCGATCTTGTCGAACTCGCCGTGCGTCTCGGCGATCGCATCCAGTCGGTGCTTGTGCGTCTTGAAACTGAAGAACAGCCCGAGTCCGTACGAGACCAGCAGGATGACGGACGTACCGATCGAGACGGGATGAATCAGCTCGGGATGATGCGCATTCGTCGCAACGCGGAAGAAGAGCGCGGGCACGAGCACCGCGCTGACGGCGAGGATCAGCTGTCCGCCCTGCGATTCCGCGGAGAGCGTGTTGAATTGTTGCGAGTCGCGCTTCCAGCCGCCCATGAGCATTGCCAGTCCGGCGACGAAGAGCAGGTTGCCGAGGATCGAGCCGGTGATCGATGCGCGCACGACGTCGGGGAGTCCCGCGCGCACGGCGAAGATCGCGATGACCATCTCCGCGAAATTGCCGAACGTGGCGTTGAACAGCGCGCCGTACGTCGGCCCCATGCGATGCGCGAGATGTTCGGTGCTGTGACCAATCCATGCGGCGATCGGCAGCACGGCGAGGCACGCGAAGATGAATTGCATGACGAGGCTGCCGTGCGAGAACTGGAGAAAGAGAGCGACCGGGATCGTGGCGTACAGGATTCCCATCGCGAGCTGCTTCAGTTTCATGCCTTGGAGTTTATCCTGAGCGGCCATGGCGTTCATCGAATCCGGCAACGACCAGCACGTCACCACGATCACGCTCAATCGCCCCGACAAGCTCAATGCGTTCAGCGGCACGATGCGCGAGGATCTGCTCGCCGCGTTGCGTGCTGCGGAGGGCGATGACGCGTGCCGCGTCGTCGTCATCACGGGCGCGGGACGTGCGTTTTGCGCGGGGGGCGACGTCGAGAACATGGCGCGGCTGCAGGCGGCGAACGACACGGAGTCGTTTCGCAAGTTGCTCGATGCGGGGCGCGATGTGGTGGTGCAGATCGCGACGATGACGAAGCCGGTGATCGCGAGCGTGAACGGCGTCGCGGCCGGTGCGGGCTGCAATCTCGCGCTCGCGTGCGATTACCGCATCGCGTCGGATGCGGCGAAGCTCAGCGAGTCGTTCATTCGCATCGGATTGCATCCCGATTGGGGAGGCACGTGGCTGCTGCCGCGACTCGTCGGACGCTCGAAAGCGCTCGAACTGATGATGACGGGACGGATGGTGGACGCGCAGGAAGCGCTCGCGATCGGGATGGTCGATCGCGTCGTTGCC
>DATKFO010000868.1:0-4083 GCA_035544355.1 Thermoanaerobaculia bacterium | reverse complement strand
CAGAGGTGCTCGCCGATGTTGCGGCGGAAGAATCCGAAGTGGCCGATCGTGCGGTCTTCGATGTGCTCTCGCGTGATGGGTGCGTTCGGGTAGAAGCGCAGCAGCGCGTCGACCGCGCGGCGTGGCGCGTAGTGATCGCCTTCCATGCTCCAGGCGAGGATAGGCGCGGTGAAGGCGTGATAGCGCGCGCGTTCTTCGTCGGTGATGGTGCTGAACAGGTAGTCGCGATGTTTGCCCCAAGTGGCCCACTGCGCGGCGACGCCGGCGGGGAGGTCTTCGCTGCCGAGGCCGAGGACTTTCGAGGGGAAGTAGCCGAGAGTTCGCGAGATGAGCGGCATCGCGATCCAGAGCGCGCCGAGGCCGAGGCCGCGGATGCCGCTCCAGTGGCGCCAGTAGCCGCTACCCGCGGTGAGAAAAAATGCGCTGCGGATGCGATGCGCGTTCGGCGCGAGGCCGGTGAGCTGCGCGCCGGCACTGTGTCCGAGGTACGCGACATCCTCCGCAACGTTCGCTGCGATCCACGCGATCATCGCGTCGACGTCGAAGCGGCCCCACTCGACCATCGACGCGCGCGAATCGCGGATGCGCGGCGGTGCGGAGTCGCCGATGCCGCGGTAGTCGAACGTGACGACGTTCATGCCACGCTCCGCGGCGGCGCGTGCGAACGCGTCGTAGTAGCGGCGCTTCACGCCGAGGGCCGACGCGATCAGCAGCGCGGGACCGCGATCGGCGCGGTAGAGTGTGCCGCGCAACGTGAGCCCGTCGGCGGTGTGGATGTCGATGTTCTCGGGCGACATCGTGCGCGCGGAAGAATGACACAAAGAAAACGACGCGTCGTCGGCACGGCCGGCCACATCGATCACGGAAAAACGTCTCTCGTCAAAGCGCTCACCGGCGTCGACACCGATCGCCTCCCCGAGGAGAAGCGCCGCGGCATCACGATCGATCTCGGATTCGCCAGCTGGTTCACGGACGAATACCAGATCGGCTTCATCGACGTCCCCGGCCACGAGCGCTTCGTGAAGAACATGCTCGCCGGCGTCGGTGGCATCGACAGCGCGCTGCTCGTCGTCGCGGCAGACGAATCGATCAAGCCGCAGACGCGCGAGCATTTCGCGATCTGCCGCCTGCTCGACATCAAGACCGGCGTCGTCGCGATCACGAAGAGCGATCTCGTCGATCGCGACATCCTCGAGCTCGTGCGCCTCGAAGTCGAGGAGCTCGTCGCCGGCAGTTTTCTCGAAGGAAAAGCGATCGTGCCGGTGAGCAGCACGACCGGCGCGGGACTCGAGGAGTTGCGCGCTGCGATTTTGAAATCCGTCGCCGAGGTTGAGGATCGCGATGCGACCACGCGCGTGTTCCGCTTACCGATCGATCGCGTGTTCACGATGAAAGGCTTCGGCTCCGTGATCACCGGCACGACGTACGCGGGCCGCGTGAACGTCGACGACGAGATCGAAGTGCTTCCCGGCGGCGAGCGAAGCCGCGCACGCGCAGTGCAGGTGCACGGTGAAGCGCGCGATCATGCGTCAGCGGGCGAACGCACGTCGATCAATCTCGCCGACATTCCGCACGAGCGCCTGCACCGCGGACAACAACTCGTGCCTCCCGGCGCGCTGCGCACGTCGCAGATCATCACCGCGCGGCTCGATCTGCTTCCCGACGCGAAGCCGCTGAAGGAACAAGTCCGCATCCGGTTCCACCATCTCTCCTCCGAGCTCCTCGGCACGATCCGATTCGTCGGCAACGAAGTGGAGCTGCCGCCGGGCGACTCTGCATATGTTCAAGTGCGACTCGAATCACCGGTCGTCGCCATCGCCGGCGATCGCTTCGTGATCCGCCGCTACTCACCCGCGTTCACGATCGGCGGCGGCGTGATTCTCGACGCGCATCTGCCGAAGCTCAGCCGCGGCACGCGTCGCGAGATTCTCGAAACGCTCGCGACCGGAACGCTCGGCGAGCGCGTCGAGCTGATGGCGAAGATCGAAGGCGTGCGCGGAATCTCGATCGATGAGATCCAGGCGCGGACCGGCATCCGCGTCACGACGCTGCGCCGCGAGAAGTGGCCGCATCTCGACGCGATCGCGGACGGACGGTGGATTCATCACGACGCGCTCGCCGCGTTTCGCACGCGCGCGATCACGTTTCTCGACGGCTACTTCAAGTCGAACAAGATGGCGGTCAACGTACCGAAGGGCGAGTTCGTCCAGAAGCTGCTGCCGCACGCCGCCGACAACGCGCTGATCAACTTCCTGCTCGCCGATTTGCAGCGCGAAAAGATCGTAATCGTGCAGGGCGACGCGCTCGACATCCCGGGGCGCTCGAAAAAGTTGGGCGGCGCGGAGGGCGAGCTCGCACGCGCGATCGAGAATCGGTTCGCCGAAGCGGGATTGCAAACACCCGCGGTGTCCGAATTGATCAAGGAGATCCCGCAGAAGCCGAAGGTGATCGAAGGCGTCGTGTTCTTTCTCGTCAAGCAGGGCACGCTCGTGCGCCTCGCGGAGGGCGTGTATCTGCATCGCGACGTGCTCGCATCCGCCCGCGAGCGACTCGCGGCGCGGAAGGGCGAGAGGATTGACGTCGGGCAATTCAAGGATTTCTTCGGAATCTCACGCAAAGTCGCGATTCCGCTGCTCGAATGGTTCGATCGCGAAGGCGTGACGAAACGGATGGGGGATGCGCGGTTAGTTTTGTAGGGGCGGCCTGCGGCCGCCCGAATTTCCAGGCGGCCCGCCAACCAAGGAAATCGTGCTTACGCAGCGCGAAATGAGCCCGCCACTCGTCGGGCTACAAGGCCACTCGCGGCAGAAGATCCTGACGCTCCTGCCTACTGCTAACTGCCTACCCCTCTTGGCACGTTTTCGGCTTTTTGCATTTCCCGCAATGAAATGCGATGAGCCGTTCCAGGTGGTCCTCGAAATCAACTCAGCGGAAATCCGTGGCGCGGGCGCTGCTCGCAGAAGTTTGATTTTGCAGTTCGACGGAGGTTGTTTCTTGCAACGTTGAGATCGTGATCGCCTCCCGACGGCGGGAGGTGTTGATGAGATCTTCGAAGTTCGTTCTCTCCCTTCTGCTCTGCGCCGCGGCCGCGCGCGCGAACAATCTCGATCCACAGAATCCACGACGCGCGGTCGGCCGCGAGGACGACGTGCGCATCGACGCGCAACTTCATCAGGACGTCGTCTCGCCCGGATCGCCCATCGGTGTCGTCTATCAAATCCAGAATCTGACAGCGACGCCGGTCGCGATCGCGGACAGGACCGCCGAGTGCACGTACGACTCCGACTCCGGAACGGTCACGTTGTCGATCGGTTCCGAGGTTCCGGCGAACGGCACGCTGCCGCGCATGACGTTGATCGCGCCGGGCGAAAAGAAAACGTTCCAGGCCTCCGCGCTGCTGCGCGTGAACCTGCCGAGCATTCGTTCGCCGTTCGTCGCGCAACCGCGATTCGTGCAGGTGAAGGTGAGCTTCCTTCGCGACTCTTCTCCGATCGCGTCCTTGATCGATCGGCAGACAAAAGCACCGGCAACGGCAATCGCGCTCTCCGACGCGCAATTCGATCGCTGGCTCGAAAGCACCGACACGATTTTCCTGAACGCGTTACCGGTGCGTTACAACCCGAAGGCGCGTGCATCAACAACGGACGCAGAGCGGAGGGAAGCGGGCTCGTTCTGAAAGAGCGGTGGTACCCTCGCGGCATGAAGTGTCGTGCCGCGATCCTCATGCTTCTTATCGCCGCCGGTTGCGCATCGACCAAGACCGTCGATCTCAACGAGCCGCGGCGCGTGGTCGGAACCGAGAATCGTGTTCGTGTCGATGCCGAGGTTTACGGGGATCGGTTGTCGACGAACGCGGCGCTGACCATCAAGTACGACATCACGAACGAGCGCGAGAACCCGATCGCGGTCGCGGACATCGTTCCGGAGACGACGTACGACGACGAAACGCAGACGGTGACGATCGGCATCGGATCGGAAGTGCCGGGCAATCAGCTCTTGCCGCGACTCGTGTCCGTCGCGCCGGGCGAGAAGAAGAGCTTTCAGGTGATCGCGCGCGTCAATCTGATGTTTCCGACCGACGCG
>DATKFO010000867.1:0-2779 GCA_035544355.1 Thermoanaerobaculia bacterium | reverse complement strand
GCCGCGCGCCGCGACGACGCAGACCTCGGCGCGCAATCGAACGAGATCGCATCACGGGTCGATGCAGCGATCGAATCGCTGCCGGAGATGCAGCGGATCGTCGCGCGATTGCATCTCGTCGAGCAGTTCGAGCACGCGGAGATCGCGGCGATGACGGGGTTGAGCGACGGCACGGTGCGCTCGCATCTTTCGCACGCGCGCCGGAAGTTGAAGGAGCAACTAGCGGATTTGTACGGAGACAGCCATGAGTGATTTTTTCGAAAGACTTCGCACGGACGCAGCGCCGCTGCGCTTCGAGCCGGACGGCGCGATGATGTCGCGCATCGCCGCACGTGTGCGCGAGCGCATCTCGCAGCCGACGGTCGCGCAGCTCATCGCCGCCTGGTTCCGTCCGCTCGCGGCGTCGCTTGCAGCAGTGGCGATTCTCGCGTCGGTCGGCCTCGTGTTCGCGAGCGACAACAGCAGCAGCGACGATCAGCAGCAATTCGCATCGAGCAACTACGAGATCTCGATGGCGGGGAGCGACCTCAGTGTCGGAAATTGAGCCGGTGACGCCGGTGCCGAAGCGCGGCATGAGCACGAAGGTGATCGCAGCGATCGTCATCGTCGCGGCGTTCCTCACCGGCGCGCTCGCGGGCGCGATCGCGGATCGTGTGTGGGTCCGCACGCATCCATTCCGCGGCCCCGGCCCGCACGCAGTCGAGTTTCTGCTCAATCGTCTCGATTCACGGCTCGATCTGACGGACCAGCAGCGGAGTCAGATCGCGAAAATCCTCGAGCGGCGCCACGAGCGGATGAACGCGATCTGGGCGGCGACGCATCCGCGCATTCGCGCCGAGGTCGAGCAGACGAACGCGGAGATCGCGGCGGTGCTCACTCCGGAGCAGCGGGAGAAGTTCGAGAAGCTGAAGATGCGCCTGATGCCGCGGCGGCGCGGCGGCGAGCCGCCACCGCATCCGTGAGATAGAGCGCGAACGGGATCCACCAGATCAGATCGTTCGTGATGCAGAGGATCGCGCTGCGCATCGGCCACGCGCCCGACGCGATCAAGCGCACGAGCCCGATCGGCCCGAGCACCTTGCCGAGCAGCCCAACCGCAGCGATGGCAATCCCCCGCTCCGGGTCTCGCGCGACCTGCCAGTACAGAAACCCGTAGACGCCGACGACCATCCCCAGGCACGCGAAGATGTCCGGATAGTTGATCGGCGCCATCCCCGCGAAACGGAACAGCCACTGGGGATCGAGCATCGAGTACGCGCCCCATGCGAGGTTGTAGGCGCCGGCGAGGGCGAAGACGATGCGGTGGAACGTGCGGCGTTTCACGCCCGCTCCTCCACGAACTGCAACAACTCCTCGGGATGGAACGCGTGCGTTGGCGAGAGGCAGCCACTGATGCCGTCGAGGTGTTCGAGCGCGAAGACGACGGGCAGGATCGCGAAGCGTTGATCGCGTCCGGTCACGCGCACTGTGTTTTTGCCGCCGCGTACTTCGACCCAGCCGCCCGAGGATCCGAAGCGTCCGAACGGTTTCGCGATGCGGCTCATGAAGCGCGAGACTTTCACGCGCGACGATTCCGGCACGATGCGCAACGCGCGAATCAGCGTCGATGCGAACGGAACTTCGAATTTCACGTGCACTTCCGCCTCGACGCCGAGCTCGCGTCGCAGCAATTCGCGATCGGGTGTTTCGAAGGCGCCAGCGCTCGAGTACGTCGAGCTCGCGATCGCGGCTGCGCCTTTCTGGTTGCGATTGTTGATGCGCAGCGTGATGTCGACCTTGTCGACGGGATGCAGCCGCCGTACGAGCGCGCACGAGATCGCGGGGAGGCTCGAGAGTCCGGGAATCACGGCGACGCCGCGCTCGTGCGCGAGGGTGTCGAGCGCGCGATCGTCGACGAGTCCGAAGAACCACGCGGGATCGTCGGCGATGTCGACCCAGTGCGCACCGCTCTCGACGACCGCGCGCACGATGCGGCGATCGAGTCGCTGAAACGGACCTGCCGTACAGGCGAACGCATACGCGCCACGCGCGGCGCGCGCGACGGAATCGACATCGTCGAGATCGAAATCACGCCGCGTTGCCGCGACAACGTCGAATTTCCCCGCGAGCTCGCTTACGAGGAGCTTTCCGAAGACGCCGCCGCTTCCGGCGACGATGACTCGTTTTGCGGCGACCATCGCGCCAACACGATGCACCACGCGACGAAAAACGGGAAGAGCAGCGCGCTGGAGATGATCTCGCCGATGCCCACGTGCATCACGGCGAATGCGGTCATCGCGAAGCCGGCGATCGCGACGGGCCAAGTCAGCGTGATCGCGAGGCGCGGCAGCACGTGGCGTCCGGCATACATGAGAATCACGAGCGCGAGCGTGTAGAAAAAGTTCGCGACGCCGGCGTTCTCGACGTCGAGCCAGCGATCGAATTCGCGGAACGACTCGCCGATGAGCTTCGGCAGCACGTGCATGTAGCCCTGCTCGGAATGAATGTCGAAATAGACCGCGACGAGCGCTGTCGCGGCGCCCGCAAACGCGAGCGGCGATTTCAACCGCATCGCGAGCACGATGCAGAGCAGCACGAACGAGATCCCCGCCGCGTGCCACGTGATCCACGACCAGCGCCACGCGAGCGGATGGGTCGTGATGTACGCGACGCGCGCCTCGATCGTGTTGGGCGGGAGGCCCTTGCGAAGCAACAGCAGGAGCGCCAGCGAAGCGGCAACGTGGAGGATCGCGCAGAGCCATGCGGTGAAACGCATGCGCTAATGATATGGAGTGCGGGG
>DATKFO010000866.1:0-5044 GCA_035544355.1 Thermoanaerobaculia bacterium | reverse complement strand
CGGTTACTGTCGCGAATCCGCGCGCGGCCGGAAAAGACTGTCTGGCGTAGCGCTGCGTTGCACGAGGAGCATCGTTCCGTCCACGCCTTGCGCGACGCGCTCATTCGGCAGCGGGGTGTAGCCCGGTTGCAGCGGCGAGGCGGTGAACAGCGGCTCCGGCGATTGCGCGCAGAGGTCGCAAACCCAGCGCTCGATCACGACGTACGGGAAGTCGCCGTAGCCGGTCGCAACGAGCGTGGCGTTGTCGTTCAGGCTCGCCATGCGCGCGTCGGCTGCGCTCTTCGAAGCGAAGTGGAAGCATGCCCAATACGTCGAGCGCGCGACGGTCATCAGCGTCGCGACGACGTTCGTCGCACGCGAGCCGGTGATCGTGGGCGCGACGTTGTCGGTCGTCGTGACGATTTGCGCGCCGAGCGTGTTCAAGGTCATCGCCGCGGGGAAAATGTGCTTGCCTGCATCGCCTGCGGTGAATGTGTACGACGGCGGCAAGGTCGCTGCACCATCAGTCGACGTGAATTGGATCGTGCCGGTGTATCCGGTCGCGACGTTGCCGTTCGCGTCGTACGCGGTCACGATCACATCCGTCGCGCGCGCCGACTTCAGCGTCGCGGGAAACGAGACGACGAGCGACACTGCCGGCTTCCACCCGAGCTGGATCACTTCAAAATCGCTCGCCTTCAGCGCGGAGAACGCGGGATTCAGGATGTCGTTGTTCCAGCGCGTGTCGTACGTGCCGCTGATGTACATGTCGGTGCCGTTGTCGGCGACGATCAGCCCGTACTTCTTGAACGCCCGAAAGATCTTTTGGATCTCCGGCGCGAACGACGAGATGTTCTTCGTCGATTTCAATCGCAGCCGCGCCCCCATCGGCAGCGCGCCCGCCGACGATCCCGCGTTGTGCGACGCGGGATACACGTAGCCGTTCGTCGTGCGCACCGTCATCCGCAGCGCGTGGCGGATCTCGAACGGCCCGAACACTTCTTCGTAGCGCATGAGCCCCGGCAGGATCGCGAGCCCCGCCGCGTCCGCGGACGTCCACGTGTCGGTGCGACGGTCGCTGCGATTCATGAAGAAGTGCGCGCCCGATGCTGCCTCCCACTGCACGCCGTTGAACCAGACGTTGTACAGCTCGTACAGCCGGTTGTTCGTCTTGTCGACGATCAGGATGTGCCGGTCGGCGTCGTCGCGCTGGTCCACGCTTCCGGGCTGCCCTCCTTCGACCCACCCATTCATCGCGATTGCCTCATCCGGCACCGGATAGAATGGGACGGACGTTTCGGTCGTGTGATCGACGCCGTCGGATTGATCGGGCCAGTTGACGAACTCGATCGTCCTCTTCGGCTGCGTTCCTTCGACGACGATCACCGGAAAGCCGTAGACATCGCCACCGCCGGCGTCGCCGCCGAAATCAGGATGCAAGCCTTTCGTGGGTCCGATGAATGTGATGTACGCGGCCGAATTCGTATCGAGCGGCGCCGCGCTGATGTCCGTGTTCCACCAGTTGTTCGCGGGAAACAACGGCTGCGGCACGTCGAGATTCACACCCTGCTGCGCACCGAACAGCGCCGAAACGGACAGGAACACGAGGACACCCACCGCAACACGGGTCATGGAAGTGAGTATTTGATGAACGGGAAGCGGCGATTGTGATGCACCTCACGAGCAGCGCCGTTGACCGCGCAACCCGATCGTTCTACCGTGATCCGGCGACGAGGAGCATCGTGCGACGGTCCCGAATTCTGATTGCAGCGATTGCGCTGCTGGCGGGGCGCAGCCTTTCTGCGCTGCCTCCCGATCGCGCCATCTCGCAATACGTCCGTCGCGCGTGGACGGTCGAGCAGGGACTCCCCCACGGCACGGTCCGCGGCTTCGCGCAAACCGCCGACGGTTATCTCTGGCTCGCGACGTACGAAGGTCTCGTGCGCTTCAACGGCGAGAAGTTCCGCCTCTACGACAAGACCTCGGGCGCCGGCGTGCTGAACACGAGCATCGCCACGCTCTGCCAGACACCCGACGATACGTTGTGGCTCGGCACCTTCGCCGGACTGGTGCGCTACCGCGACGGTCACTATCAAACGATCCCGATGAAGGCGAGCTCCGACATCATCAACGCGCTCGTCGCATCGCGCGACGGCACCGTGTGGGTCGGCACGGCCGACGGCACGCTCACGCGCATCGTGCACGGACGCGCCGAAGAGATCACGCTGCCGATGCCGAGCACGCCGATCACCGCGCTGGCGTTGACGGGAAAGACGATCTGGATCGGCACGTCGCGCGGCCTCGCGCGTTACGACGGCACGAAGATCGAGTGGCTGTCGAAGGCAAACGGCCTCGTGAGCGACACGATCGTCTCGCTGCTCGCCGACGGCGACGACGCGCTGCTCGTCGGAACCGCGACCGGCCTCGATCGCATCGAGCACGGCGCGATCGCGCACACCGCCGGATTGCCGATCGATCAAGTCACCGCACTGCGCCGCGATCGCGACGGCAATCTCTGGATCGGCACGTACAGCAACGGCCTGTTTCGCATGCACGGCGGGACGCTCGCGTCGTACGGCATCACGGACGGTCTGCTCAATCCGACGATCCGCGCGATCTTCGAAGACGACGAAGGGAGTCTGTGGATCGGCTCGAACGGCGGCTTCGAGCAGTTGCGCGCCGGCGCGTTCGTGACGTGGAACGAGCGGCACGGACTCGTCGACGACTACGCCCGCGCGATTTTTCAGGATCGCGACGGCGTGCTGTGGGTCGGCACCGCGGACGGGCTCAATCGCTGGGAAAACGGCGCGTGGGTGAAGGTCGAAGACGCGCGGCTCGCGCGCATTCTCTCGATCGCGCAGAGCCGCGACGGCACGCGCTGGTTCGGCACGGCGAACGGTCTCTACAAGATCGCGAATGGGAAGACGACGCTGTTCACCACGAACGACGGGCTCTCGAACAACACGATCCGCGCGGTTCATGAAGACCAGCACGGCGACGTCTGGATCGCGACCGATTTCGGCGTGAATCGCATTCACAACGGCGCGATCGAAAGCTTCGCGGGCCGCGGCGGACTCGGCACCGACTACGCGATGGGCATCTCCGAAACGCGCGACGCGCACGTCTGGTTCGCGACCGGCGGCGGCCTCGCGGAGTGGGACGGAACGCAATTCAAGTTGCATGCGGCGCCGCGCGAGCTTCCGTCCAATCATCTCTTCGGTCTCGAATCCGACAGCGACGGCACGATCTGGCTCGCGACCGACTACGACGGTCTCGTGCGCTATCGCAACGGCCGCTCGAAGACGATCACGACGCACGAAGGATTGCCGAGCGACAAGGTGCTCTCGCTCGTCGACGACGGCAACGGCAATCTCTGGTTCGGCACGGTGCGCGGCGCGTTCATCGCATCGAAGCGCGAGCTCAACGCGGTCGCCGACGGCACGAAATCGCACGTCTCCTGCCGCCTCTACGACGAAAACGACGGCCTCGGCAGCCGTCAATGCAACGGAGCCGCGAATCCGTCGGCACTCCGCTCGCGCGATGGACGCATCTGGTTCGTCACCGCGAACGGCGTCTCCGCACTCACGAATCCGCGCGAGCCGGTGCTGCCGATGCGCAAGCCGATCGTCGAGCGCGTGTCGATCAACGGAAAAGACGTCACCGAAACCGCGCTGAAATCCGTGCCGCCCGGCGCCGATCGCATCGAGTTCGAGTTCACCGGCGTTTCGTTCGCGACGCCCGAGCGCCTGCGCTTCCGCTATCGACTCGAGGGTTACGACGACGACTGGATCGACGCGAGCTCGAATCGCGTCGCGTCGTACACGAACCTGCCCGCGGGCGAATATCACTTCACCGTCGCGTCCTCACGCGACGGAGCGCAGTGGCGCGCGACGACGCTGCCGTTCACGCTGCGTCCGCATTTCTACGAGACGCGCTGGTTCATCGCGCTCTGCATCGTCGCGATCGCGGCGTTGCTCCTCGCCGTCCACTCCGTGCGCCTCCATCTCGCTCGCGAGCGCGCGCGTTTGCTCGAAACGCTCGTCGAAGAGCGCACGCACCAGATCCAGGAAGAAAAGGAGCGCACGGAAATCGCGTTGCGCGAAACGGAGGCGGCGAAGCGCGAAGCGGAGCGCCACGAGCAGATGGCCGAGCAGGCGCTGGCGCAGGCCGAGGAAGCGAATCGCGCGAAGAGCATCTTCCTCGCCGCGACGAGTCACGAGCTGCGCACGCCGCTCAATGCGATCATCGGCTTCTCCGAGATTCTCATCTCGCACGTGTCGAAGGATCTCGACGCGCGCCACGGCCGCTTTCTCCACAACATCAACTCCTCCGGCCAATATCTCCTCGGCATCATCAACAACATTCTCGATCTCTCGAAGATCGAAGCAGGACGCATGGAGCTGCAGCCGGAGCCGATCCTGCTGCGCGAAATGGTCGGCGGCATCTGCGCGGTGATGAAGGGCGTGACCACCGTGCGCAAGATCGAGATCGACATCGACATCCCGAAAGATCTGCCGCGCCTCGAAGCCGATTCGACGCTGATCAAGCAGATCCTCTACAACCTGATGTCGAACGCGGTGAAGTTCTCGCCCGAGCGCTCGACGGTCATCGTCTCCGCGCGGCACTTCTCGCCGATGGAAACGCCGCTCGCAGAAAACGTGATCGAGATCCGCGTGCGCGATTTCGGCATCGGCATCGATCGGCACGATCAGCAGATCATCTTCCAGGAATTCCGCCAGGCCCGCAGCTCGCAGGGCCGCGCACCCGGCACGGGACTCGGCCTCGCACTCGTGAAGCGATTCGTCGAACTGCATCGCGGCACCATTCGCGTCGAGAGCGAGCCCGGACGCGGAAGCACGTTCATCGTGACGATCCCGTGCGTGCAGCAGGTCGTGAACCTGCACGACGCGCTACGCGCGCTGTAGGACAGGCTTCAGCCTGTCCATCGATGATCGCCCTCCCTTTTTCGCATGAAAAATCGGCGGACTATTAAGTCCGCCGTCCAACAAGGCTGGTTTTGCCGCGCAACCATGCAACCTCGTAAAACATGCGACGACGGGACGGC
>DATKFO010000865.1:0-3842 GCA_035544355.1 Thermoanaerobaculia bacterium | reverse complement strand
CCTACTCGGTCAATGCGGCGGCTTCTGCGCGCCCTGATCCGTCGCTGGCGGTGCGGGCGTCACGATCTGCTGAGGTGCGGGTTGTGGCGACACGGCTTCGACTGCGGTCGTGTCTTTGTAGCCCGACGGCGTTCTTGCGAATTGCATCGTCGCGCGGTTGTGCTCTTTCGGGTAGAGCTTGATCAGCGCGAGGTGGGTGAGGTGGCTGTCGAGGATGCGCGGGTTGTATTGCACGTCGAGCAGCGCGTGATTGATGCCGTATGCCTTTGCATACAGATCGACCGCCGCCTGCGTGTCGCCCTGATGTTCTTCGATCAGCCCGAGCTGGAAGAGCGCGTTCGAGTGTCCCGGCTTGAGCGCGACTGTGCGATAGAACGCGCGGCGTGCACCGGACTCGTCGCCGTTCGCAGCGCGCACGAGGCCGAGGTTGTACCAGGCGGGGTAGAAGTGGCGATCCGCGTTGACGGAGCGCTCGAACTCCCGCTCTGCGTCCTTCGGAAAGCCCTTCGCGATCAGCAGCTGCCCGAGGTCGTTGTGCAGCGTCGGCGACTTCGGATTTGCGCGCAGCGCGTCGAGCGTCTTCGTGATCTGCGCGTCGATCGCGCTGCCGGTGTTGAGGTATTTCGCGTAGAACGGATTCGCGTACGGATCGGTGTCGCGATGCGGCAGTTGGATGTTGGAACATGCCGCGAGCGCGAAGGCCGCGACGGTTACGAAGAATCGTTTCATCATTTCAGTCCTGAAGTGGTTTCGCTTTCAACTTCACCTTCCCGTCGACGGTCTCGACGCGGAAGGCAACGGTATTGACCTGATAACGCGCCCGAACCATTTCGCTCTGCTTCTTTACCATGTCGGCGACCTGTTCGAGCGTCACCGTCGGCATCTTGCCGAGCTCGACGTGCGCGCGCTCGATGTCATGGTAAAGCTTGCGGATCTCTTCGCCGTTCGTGCCCGCGGCCACCTTTACATACGGGTCAGGCTTCGCAGACGTTACGGGCGCTTTCACCGCGGCCGGCGCTTCCGCATTGAGCGCGGCCTGGCGCCGCCGGAAATCGAGCGGACCTTCCTCGCGCTCGCGCATCTTGCGGCCCCACATTTCGCGGTACTGGTTGTAGCGCGAGACGATGGTGTTGAAGCGGAAGCGGCGCGTGTTGTCGCGCATCTTCTGCCGGTTCATCTCGTGGATGTACACCTCGACGTTCCGCCGGTCCTGCGTCGGCGGGATCTTGGTGATTCCGGTGAAAAACTGGTCGTACTTGTTCTTCAGCTTCCGGATGTCTTCTTCGAGCTTGTCCAGCTCTTCGTCCTGTTTGATCACGGGCGAGGCCTACAATACGCCGAATTTCGTTAATGTATGGCCACGTCCGTCGATTCCCTCCGCGCGATTCCGTCCGTCGATCGCATCCTCGCGTCGTTCGCGCTTCTCGCTGACGAGTTCGGCCGCGATCGTTTGAAAAACGCGGTCACTTCGTACCTCGACACGCTGCGCAAAGAACGCGCTTCGTGGAACGAAGATGACGCCGCGATCGCGATTCGCGCGTCGCTCGAAGCGTCGACGCGCTCGACACTGCGCCGTGTGATCAACGGCAGCGGGGTGATCATCCACACCAACCTCGGACGCTCGCCGATCGATCCCGCACTTTGGAACGATGCCGCGGCGATCGTCGACGGCTATTCGAATCTCGAATACGACCTCGACGCCGGCGCGCGCGGCGCACGCGACGGACATTTGAGCGCGTTGTGCGCGGCACTGTTCGGATGCGAAGCCGCGGTGCTGACGAACAACAACGCCGCGGGGACTCTGTTGCTGCTCGCGGCGACTGCTGCCGGACGCGAAGTGCTCGTGTCGCGCGGCGAGCTCGTCGAGATCGGCGGCGCGTTTCGCGTTCCCGACGTGATCCAGCAGGGCGGCGCGCGTTTGCGCGAAGTCGGCACGACGAATCGCACACGCGCGCGCGACTACGCGGATGCGGTCACGAGCGAGACCGCGGCGATTCTTCGCGTGCATCGCTCGAATTTCGAGATCGTCGGATTTACGGAGACTCCCGAGATCGAGGAGCTGGTCGAAGTTGCGCGCGCGAAAAATGTTCCGCTGCTCTACGACGAAGGCAGCGGTCGCGTGATCGATCTCGCAACGTACGGATTCGCATCGAAGCCGATCATTCGTGACTTGATCGCGAGCGGCGTTGACGTCGTCACGTGCTCGACCGACAAATTGATCGGCGCCACGCAGGGCGGCCTGATCCTCGGCCGCGCCGAGCTCATCGCAAAATGCCGCCGTCATCCGCTGATGCGTGCGCTGCGTGCGGGGAAAGAATCGTACGCGGTGATCGCTGCAACGCTGCGCGCGTTCGCGACCGGACAACACGAGCAACGCATTCCGATCTATCGCATGCTCGCGACGCCGCTCGACGAACTGCGTGCGCGTGCACAATCGCTCTCGCCGAACGTGATCGAAAGCGACTGCGCCCTCGGCGGCGGTACCACGCCGACGGAAACGATTCCGTCGATCGCGATCGAAGTTCCCGGCAACGCGAGCGAGTTGCAGGCGCGCTTTCTCGCGCTGCCGGTGCCGATCGTCGGCCGCATCGTGAACGATCGCTTCACGATCGAAGTGCGCACACTGCTCGACGACGACCTCGGCCACGTGCGCGCCGCGCTGCAATGATTCCCGTTCGCACGCCGTACAACTGGAACGCGATTACGTCGTTTCTCGCGAAACGCGCGATTCGCGGCGTCGAGTCGTTCGACGGCGACACGTACACGCGCGGTTTGATTCAGGTGCGATTCACGAAAAACGCTCTCATCACGAATGGCGAGGAGGCGCGCGTGCGAAGGCTGTTCGATGCGGATACGCATCCGCGCACGATCGCCGCGCATCTCTCGCGCGATCGCACGCTCGCGCCGCTCGTCGCGAAGCATCGCGGCATTCGTGTGCCCGGCACATGGGATCCGTTCGAGCTCACGGTGCGCGCGATCGTCGGCCAACAGATCAGCGTCGCCGGCGCGACGACGATTCTCTCGCGCATCGCCGAGAAGCACGGCGGCATCCTCGCGGATCGCATCGCAGACTCGACGATCGAAGGAATGCCGCGCCGTCGCGCAGACAACATCGTCGCGATCGCGCGCATGGTCGCGCGCGGCGAAGCGAGTCTCGAACGCCGCGCATCGCTCGACGAAACGATCAGCGCATTGCGCGCGCTTCCCGGCATCGGCCCTTGGACCGCGCACTACATCGCGATGCGCCTCGGCGAACCCGACGCGTTCCCCGCGGGCGATTTGTGGCTGCGCCGAGCAGCCGGAAACGTGAGCGAGCGCGAGCTCGAGAAAATCGCGGAGCGATGGCGGCCATGGCGCGCATACGCGGCGCTGTTGTTGTGGACTGTTTAGGAGTGCGGTGGCAAAGCCACCGCTTTCGGTTGCGTGTTGCGTTGCGAGGTCGCGCGGTCACGAGGTACCGACCCAGAGGCGGCGTCTCGTTTTGGACTGCTGCGACCGCAAAGCCACCGCTTTCGTATCCGGATCACAAAGCGGTGGCTTTGCCACCGCACTCCTAGATCGCGCGGCGCTTCGGATTCACCGGCGTCACCTGCACGGCCGTCGTGCTCGCGGTGCCGCACGGATTCGTGACGTGCAACCAGAACTCCGCCGGCGTCGTGATTGCGGGCGTGAGCAGCGATGGATTGTTGCCGCCGACCGGTTTCGTGAAATCGAACACCGGACCCTGATACCAGCGATACGTCAGCGATGTTCCCGTCACGTTCGCGGTGAGCTTCGTCGTCGTGCCGCTCGCGACGGTCACGTTCGCCGGCTGCTGTGTGATCTGCGGTGCGACGCAACTC
>DATKFO010000864.1:0-3915 GCA_035544355.1 Thermoanaerobaculia bacterium | reverse complement strand
GCGGGTTGCGAGGTTGCGCGGTCACGCGGTTGCGTGGTGAACCTGGACGGCCTGCATGGCCGCCGCGCTCCAAACAAAAACGCCGCCTTTCGGCGGCGTTTTCGTTTCGCTCAATGGCCGAGCGATTTATCGAGGGACTTCTGGATGAGCTTCTCGGCGTCCGGCTCCGGGATGCCCTTCACGATCGCCACTTCGGAGACCAAAAGGTACTTCGCCCGGTCGTACATCTTCTTCTCGCGGAACGAAAGGCTCTTGCGGCGCTGAACCTCATCGAGATTCTTCAGAACTTCGGCCACGTCTTCGAGGCGTCCGGTCTTCATCTTCTCGAGGTTCTCGCGATAGCGACCCTTCCAATCCGTGTGACTCTTCGCCGGCTTTGCCTCGAGAAGGCTGATCAATCCCTTGATCTCCTTCTGCTGGTAGAGGCGGCGCAGACCCACGCGGTCCGTGTTCGTGATCGGCACCATCAGCCGCGAATTGTTTTGCAGCAACCGCAGGTGGTAGTAGCTGTTTCCCGGTCCCATGATCGGCGACTCGCCGATATGCTCCACGACTGTGACCCCGTGGTTCGGGTAAACGAGCTTTTCGCCGACCTTGAAACTCATTTTGACTGTAACTGACGACAAGTGAGGCTCCTTTCGGAAAGCTTAGGAACAAAAAGAGGGAGCGGCATTCTACGTCAGCCCCCAGGGCGCGTCAAACCACCAAACAGTGAAGATGTGCGCACGATAGACTCACTTTCGATGGTTTTCGTGAGCAGCGGAGCGCGTTGCAAGTCCCGCGCGCGCAGTTTGGTAGGCTACCGCGGCCGCATTTTTCGCAACAGCTGATGCAGCTTGTCTAGTCCCTCCCGTTTTTCCGCCTCGGTGCCGGTCAAAAGGTCCTCGATCGCCTGTAAGTCCATGTAAACCTCGACACTTGGTGCCGATTCGGTCTCGCGCGGCGCAGTGACCTCCATCGTGCGTGCGACGGGCTGCGGTGCGGCGGCCGGCAGCGAGCGCGTCAGGTTGCCGCGAATGCGCGCCGCCATCGAGCGGAGGGACGGGATGTCGTTCGCGTCGAGCGCGCGCACGACGGCCTTCGCGCTCGTAACTGCATCTGCATAAGGACTTTCCGGGTTGTCGACAACGCGCGCCTGCACGAGCGTGATCGCCACGTTGCCGTAGCCGCTCGCGGCGTCCGCGCGCCCGAAGACCTGGACCGTCGCCTGACGCGCGATGTCGTCGAGGTCGATGGTCTTCACCTCGCCCGGCGCGAGCCACGCCTCGATCTTCGCCGACTGCACTTTCGTCGTGTTGCTTCCCTGCGGGATGTACTCGATGTCGACGCGATCGATCCACACGCGGCGGTTTTTCGTCACGACCATGCGCCGCGACGGCGACTCGAGGATGACGCGATACGCGAACGGCGCGCGCACATCAACACGCTCGAGCTTGTCTTCGGCGCGCGGCTGGATCGAAAACGTATCGCTCACGCGTCCCGATTCGATGCGCTCGTAGCGCGCGTACTGATAGCTGCCGTCCGCGCGGCGGCCGCGCAGCAGATCGATGTCTTCGTTCACGATCCGCTTCAGCAGCTCGATCGGCAGATCGCGCTTGCTCGCTTCCGCGACGCGATCCAGCACGATCGCGTCGTTCGCGACGCGCGTGATCTGATCGGGAACGACGTCGGCGGACGCACTGATCGCGATGAGGAAAAGCAGCACCGCAAATTTCTTCATCGATTCAACTCCGGAAGGACGCTCTTGCCCGGCAGGCCTTCACGCGACAGGCCGAGATAGTCGCAGATCGTGGCTCCGAGGTCGGCGAAGGTGTCGCGCGTGCCGAGCGGCAGCGCGCCGGTGACTTTCGGACCGGCGACGAGCAGCGGGACGTATTCACGCGTGTGGTCGGTGGAGACATCGGTCGGATCGCAGCCGTGATCGGCGGTGATGAACAGCAGATCGTCGGCGCGCATCGACGCGAGCAGCGCATTCAGCTCTTCGTCGAATTGGATGAGTGCTTTCGCATAGCCGTGCGCGTCGTTGCGATGGCCGTACTTCGAATCGAAGTCGACGAGGTTCGTGAAGATGAAGTCGGCGTCGGACTGGCGAATGAGCTCGATCGTTTTGATCATGCCATCCGAGTTGTTCTCAGTGCGGATCTCGGTATCGATGCCGACGCGATCGAAGATGTCGGCGATCTTGCCGAGGGCGACGACCTTGCGGCCGGCCTTGTGCGCGCGCTCGACGACGGTCTCGCCGGTCGGCGTGACGGTGAAGTCTTTGCGATTCGCCGTGCGCTTGAAGTGACCGGTCGACGGACCGACGAATGGGCGCGCGATGATGCGGCCGATGTTGTGCTCGCCGCGCATCAACTCGCGCGCGACGCTGCAGATGCGCCAGAGCTCCTCGATCGGGATGACGTCTTCGTGCGCGGCGACCTGGAACACGGAATCGGCGGACGTGTAGACGATCGGCGCGCCGGTGCGCATGTGCTCCTCGCCGAGCTCGTCGAGGATCACGGTGCCGGACGCCGCTTTGTTGCCGAGCGTCTTGCGCCCGATGCGGCGCTCGTACTCGTCGATCACATCGCGCGGAAATCCGTGCGGATACGTGCGGAACGGATCTTCGACCACGAGCCCCATCATTTCCCAATGGCCGGTCGTCGTGTCCTTGCCGGCGCTGATTTCCGCCATGCGCCCATACGCGCTGACCGGCGTGTCGCTCGATCCAGGCTGCGGCAGCGTGTGCAGCAGGCCGAGACGCGTGAGCGTGGGAAGGCTCGGATGCTCGGCTTCGAGGATATGGCCGAGCGTATTCGACCCCTCGTCGCCGAAATCTTTCGCGTCCGGCAGCTCGCCGACGCCGAGGGAATCGCAAACAATGACGATGGCACGAGGCATCAGGAGGCCTTTCGTTTTTTTGATTTGGGTGCGGTGGCGCGGCGGGCGGAGAGTTTTTGCTTGGGTTGTGCGGCTTGGGCGCTCGCAACTCGAACGAGTGTTCGAAGCGCCTCATTCACTGATTGGGAGTCGGGGAAGATTTCGAGCAGCGCGGGATCGAGGATACGAATGTTTCGGTTGCGTCCGTAGTCGCGCGCATATGTGTTCGGAACGCGCTCCAACTTCGAGAAATCGATTTCGTGATCCAGCGGATCGCCCTCTTCAAGGCTGTTTCTCTTGCTCATAGATTCTTCTGCGGCGGTTTCTCCGCGCTCACGATCGAGCGCAGCGCCGCGTTGACCGCCGCGTTATCGGGAAATCGCGTCGCGAGATCTTTGTCGAGCAACCGAACGCACGATCGATCCACGACACCAAGCCAGTACGGGTTCGGCCGGCTGCGGCTGAAATCGATCTCGCGATCGAGCGGATCGTCATCGTCTGCGAGCTCGACCATGCGAGTCAGGAGGCCTTTCTCTTTTTCGATTTCGGCGCAGTCGCCCTGCGGGCGGAGATCTTCTGTGGCGGTGCGCTCTGCTTGGCCTGCGCAGCCCGGACGATCATGTGCAGAACATCGTTCACGGAATCGGAGTCGGGAAAGATTTCCAGAAGATCCGGATCGAGCACGCGAAGGTTTTTCGACTTGTAGAAATCGCGCGCGAACGGATTTCGCCGCGCGTTGCTGAAGTCGATCTCGTGATCGAGCGGATCGTCATCGACGGCTGGAGAGGTTTTCTTCATATGCATTTTGTTCGGCGCGCTCGGCCGTTCGTGCGTTGATGATACGAATCGTGTCTTCTCCGCGGTACGTATAGGCAACAGTCAGCAGCCCCTTCGTGCTCGACACGCCGATGATGATAAAGCGGTCTTCGTCTTCGGAGTGCGCCGGATCCGAACGATACAAGGCGTCGTCGTCTCCGAATACGAACGCCGCCTCGCGAAACGAGACTCCGTGCTTGCGCTCATTCGCAAGCGCCTTCGCCGGATCCCATTCAA
>DATKFO010000863.1:0-3437 GCA_035544355.1 Thermoanaerobaculia bacterium | reverse complement strand
CGCGTTCTTCGGCCTCGGCGGCGACAGCGCGAAAGCCAAATGCACGAACGCCATTCGCGCCGCGCTGCGCATTCGCTCGCGGCTCGAACCGCTGAACGCGTATCTCATCGAGCATTTCGGAATTTCGCTCACCGTCGATCTCGGCCTGCACTACGGCCGCATGATCGTCGGCTCGATCGGGCATCCCGATCACATGCGCCTCAGCGCGCTCGGTGAAGCATCGAGCATCGCGGTCGCGCTCGCGGCGATGAACGATCGGCAGGAGGGAAGCGGCATCCTCGCGACCGAAGAGCTGATCAACGTACTCGACGAATCCGTCACGTACGGCCACGTGAATCACGAGCGCCTCGGCGAGCGCGAGTTCACGGTCTACGAGATTCTCGACTTCGCGAAGCCCGACACGCATTTCCTCGTGCAGTCGTCATTCGAAGCCGTCGCCGCGCGCCGCGACGAAGCGGCGAAAATTTTCTACGACCACCTCTTCACGATCGCGCCGCAAACGCGCGCGATGTTCGCCAACGTCGACCTCGCCGTGCAGGGCGCGATGCTGATGAACATGATCGCCGCCGCGGTGAAGGGACTCGATCGCCTCGACGAGCTCAAGCCCGTCCTCGTCGACCTCGCGCGCCGCCACGCGAGCTACAGCGTGCGCATCGAGCACTACGCGGCCGTCGAAGCGTGCCTGCTGCACACGCTCGAAACCATCATCGGCCCCGCGTTCAACCTCGACGTGAAGCTCGCGTGGACCGCGATCTACAACTTCATCGCGCAGACGATGATGGAAGCGCAGTTCGGAGTTTAGGACTGCGGTGGCAAAGCCACCGCTTTGCGATCCGGATCACAAAGCGGTGACTTCGTCACCGCACTCCGAAATCACCGCCCCATGCGCCGCTGCCGATGCTCGAGCGAGCTCGACACGCCATTGCCCGCGATCGTCGTGATGATTCCGGTCTGCGCGTCGACTTTGCGCACGCGGTTGTGGAGCTCGTCCGCGATGATCACGTTGCCCTGCGAATCGATCGCGACGTCGATCGGCACGAACAGTGACGCGTGTTTCGCCGGCAGCTGATCGCCGTTGTACTCGCGCGAGCCGTTGCCGGCGATGTTCAGAATCCTTCCGCTGTCGCGCAGCACCTCGAGCACCAATCCGCGTTGAATGTCGCTCAGCACCAGGTCGCCGTTCGCATCGAGTGCGACGCTGAACGGCGCGCACAAACCGGCGTTCATCGCAAGATCGCCATCATCAATGGACGCGCAGGAGCCGTTTCCCGCGACGGTCGTGATCACGCCCATGCCGTCGACGCGGCGAATGCGATTCACGTTGTTGTTGGCCCAGTCCGCGATGTAGACCGCCCCGTCGCCGGCGATCGCGATGTCCGACGGATTCGGGATGCCCGCGTCGATCGCGAGGCCGCCGTCGCCGGAGTACGCATCGGAGCCGTTGCCCGCGAATGTCGTGATGATTCCGGTTTCCGTATCGACTCTGCGGATGCGGTGATTCGTCCACTCCGCGATGAAGATGTTGCCCGCGCGATCGAGCGCGACCGCGAACGGATGTGAGAGCTGCGCATCGGTCGCCGGGCCGCCGTCGCCCGAAAATCCGAACCAGCCCGTGCCCGCGATCGTCGTGCGCTCGCCGGTCATCAGATCGACGCGGTACACGCGCACGCCCTGCGTGTCGGCGACAAGCAGTCTTCCCGCCGCATCGAACGCGAGACTCGTTCCCGAGCCCTGCGTGCTCGCGTTCGTGAGCACGGTCGTGATGACTCCCGTGTGCGCATCGATCATGCGAATCGCGCGGTTGTTCACGTCCGCGAAGTAGATGTTGTCGCCCGCGTCGACGGCGACCGCCATCGGCGTGACTGCGGTGTTGGTCGCGAGGCCGCCGTCGCCATAAATCTGTGCGCACAGCGGAGAAGCGATGAGAAGGACGAGCGCGAAGAACTTTTTCATGCCTGGAGACCTCGCCGCCTTGCGGCAATCACGTACAGCACTGCGCCGATCGTCAACCAGAACGCGAGAAGTTTGATCAGCGCGAGATCACGAATCATCATCACGATCAGTGCACCCATTGTGACTAGCGAAACGATCGCCGAGATGCGCTGCATGTACAACGGTAACCGAATCGTGACACTTGCGAAAAGCTCGGGGTTCAATCGCGGAAGAAGCAGCAACGCGAGGCTGTGCAGAAAGTAGAGGACGACGAGCGCGAACACGGCGATGTTCAGCGCGAGCGAGATCTGTCCGCTGAGCAGCAGCGCGAGTGCGACGGCGAGCGTGATCGTGAGTCCGATCACCGGCGTTCCCGTGCGCGACCAGACCTTCGCGAGCGCGCGCGGCGCGAGGCCGTCTTCCGCGAGCATGATGCCGATGCGCGAGCCGACGAGCATCGTGGTGTTCAGCGATGTCGAGAGCGCCATCACCGCGCCGAGGGTGACGAGCCATGCTGCGCCGGCGGGGAGGTAGCGGGAGGCGACCGCGGTCATCGGCGCGGACGACTGTCGCAGCTCGATGCCGGGAAGCACGCCGAACGCGACGATCGACATCAGCGCGTAGATGATCGTCGTCGCGAGAATGCCGCGCAGAAAAATCCGCGGCAGGCGATGCGTGCTGTCGCGCACTTCACCCGCGGTCTGCGCGAGCGATTCGAATCCGGCGTACGCAAAAAACAGTGGAGGCAAGCTCGCCGCGAATCCGCGAAAGCCGTGCGTGATGAACGGCCGGTAGTTCACGAGATGAATCGCGAAGAGGCCGGGCACGATCAGGACGACGAGCGAGATGCCGAGGAGGATGCACATCCACACCTGCAAGCGGCCGAACCAGCGCACGCCCGCAACATGGACGATGTAGAAGAACACGAGGCTCGCGCACGCGAGCGTTACGCCGGCGGATTTCGGGACGCTGCCGCCGAGGAGCTCGAGGAGGTAGTCGGCGAACGCGCGGGCGAGATACGCGAGCGCGCCGATGTACGAAATGATCTTCAGCCACGCGCCGACAAACGCGATGCCGTAGCCGCCGAACGTGCGCGAGAGGTGCGTGTACTCGCCACCAGGCTCGCGTCCGAGCGGCGTCGAAAGAAAGACGGAGTACGCGACGGACGTCGCAAGAATCGCCGGCGCGAGCACGACATAGGCGAGGATCACGCTCGGCCCGGTGAGCTCCCACGCATCCGACGTGACCTTGAAAATCCCGGCGCCGATGAGCACGCCGATCAGCGTCGCGTACGACTCGAGCGTACCGAGGTCGCGACGAAGGCCGTGCACGGGGGGAAGTTACCAGTTGCCGGTTACCGGTTACCAGAGATTTGGAGTGCGGCGGCCATGCCGCCGCTTTGGGTAATGACTTTGACTCGAAACCAGTCCAAGCCCAAGCCGTGGTCCGAAATTCGGTTTTGCCGCACAACTGCGCAATCGTGCAACCTCGCAACCCGAAACACG
>DATKFO010000862.1:0-3965 GCA_035544355.1 Thermoanaerobaculia bacterium | reverse complement strand
GCGAAGGATCCCCTGCCGACGGAGCGCGTCTCGCGCATTTGGAGGGGATCCTTCGCGCCCACCGCGCCTCCCGCTCAGGATGACACTGGGATGACACATCGATTCAATTTTGAAGGGAGCGCTAGTTCGGCGTGTACGCGCCGACGCCGCAGACATCGCGATCCAGCTTCTCGCCGAAGAAGGTCTTCGCCTCGATCTTCTTCGTGACGGGATTGATCATCGGAAACGTGATCGAGCCCGGTCCCTTCTTCGCACCGAGGGCTAGGATCGCGTGGCCGAGCGGTTTCTTGTCGGCGTCCCGGAGCACGTCGGCCGACATGCCGACGTACGTCGGGAACGCGCCGTTCGCGGCAATCGTGCCGTCGCTCGCGATGCAGACGACGTAGAGATCGCGATCGCGGAACGGCGCTTTTCCGGCGTTGAAATCGGCGAGTGCCTTCGCGCGTCCGACTGCTTTGTAGTGCTCGGCCGCGCGAGCCACCATCGTCCTCGCTTCGGCAGCGGTGCCGCGCGTCGATGCGGCAAATGTTTGAGCGAAAACGAGTCCGAGGATGATGAAGAGGAGCAGCGCGTTGCGTTTCATGATGTGTGGCGAGCGCTGCAAAAAATCTTCCAAACGGCCGCGCCTACGGGATTCGCGCGTCGACGATCGCCAGCTTCGCGCCGGTCGGTGACCAGCCGTCGGCCTCGAGTTGAAACAAGACGTCGACGCGCTGCGTGAACAGCGGCGCGAGGTCTTTCACGCTCGGCCACAGCACGGCGGCCGCGCGTCCCGTCGCGTCTTCGAGCGTCAGCTCGCAGCAATCCTCCGCAAACGTGCGCGTCGCGATCGTGTTGACGCCGTGCACGGCGAACAGCGGTTGCGGATTGCCTGCGCCGAACGGTTGCAGCAGTTCGTGGCCGGCGACGAATTCGCGATCGATCTCGCCGAGGGTGAGCTGCGCGTCGATTCGCGCTTCGCGACGGAACAGCGATTCATCGAGCAATGCGAATGCATCGCTCAGTCGCGATCGCAGCGCATCGACATTGCGCGCTTCGAGCGAGAAGCCGCACGCGAATTCGTGTCCGCCGAAGTGCGAAAAGAGATCGCCGACCGCTTCGAGCTGATGATGCAGGTTGATGGTCGTGATGCTGCGCCCCGAGCCGACGCATCGATCGCCATCGATCGTCATTACGAGCGTCGGACGGTGATAGCGCTGCGCGATGCGGCCGGCGGTGAGTCCGAGGACACCTTTGTGCCATCCCTCGCCTGCCAGCACGAGAATGCGCTCGCCGCCCGCGATCTGCGCTTCGGCGGATTCGCGCACCTGCTGCTCGATCTGCTGCCGTTCGGTGTTCATGCGATCGAGCTCCGCGCAAAGTTGCCACGCAGCATCCTCGGTCGTCGCCGCGAAAAGCTCGATCGCGGTATTCGCGGATGCGAGCCGCCCCGCCGCGTTGATGCGCGGACCGATCTTGAATCCGACGTCTGCAGCTCGCAGCGGACGACCGCCGAGCCCGAGGCGTTTCAGAAGCGCGCGCAGTCCGGGGTTTCGTACGTCCGCAAGTCCGTGAAGACCGAGCCACGCAATCGTGCGGTTCTCGCCGACGAGCGGCGCGACGTCCGCGATCGTGCCGAGCGCGGCGATCTTCAGCAGCGAATCGATCTTGATCTTCTTGCCGTTGCGGCGAATCAGCTCGCAGCAAAGCTTGAACGCGACGCCGACGCCCGCGAGATCTTTGAACGGATACTCGCAACCCGGCTGCTTCGGATTCAGCACCGCCGCGGCTTCAGGCAGCACGCCGGGCGGCAGATGGTGATCGGTAATGATGACGTCGATGCCGCGCTCGATCGCGCGCTGCACCGGCTCGACGCTCGTAATCCCGCAATCGACCGTGATCACGAGTTTCACGTTGCGCTCCGCAAGCACGCGATCGAGCACCTCGGTCTTCAAGCCGTAGCCATCGAACAACCGATGAGGTACGACGAACCCAACGTCTGCACCCAGCGATCGCAGCACCGTCTGCAACATCACGATCGACGTCACGCCATCGACGTCGTAGTCGCCATAGATGACGATCGCCTCGGAATCGCGAATCGCGCGCGCAATCCGCTCGCACGCGAAATCGATCCCATGAATCGAAGCGGGATCGTGCAAATCGTCGATCGAAGGAGCCACGAAGCGGCGGAAGGAATCCTCATCCGAGATGCCGCGACGGATCGCGATCGCGCGCAGAGTCGCGTTCGCAATCGGGAGAGATGGATTGTCGGAGACGGGTTCGGCGAGGGTCCAGAGGTCGTGGATCAATCGAGAGAATGATGTAGGACGGGCTTCAGCCCGTCCAGCCGGCGACGGGCTGAAGCCCGTCCTACATGGTTCTTACCCCTTCTCAAACACGCCCATCTTCCGAAATTTCTTGTACCGCTCTTCAAGCAGTAGAGACGGTTTCAGCTTCTGGAGGTCTTTCAGCGCGCGCTCGAGGAACGGCGCGAGAAGCTCGGCTGCGGCTGCGGGATCGGCGTGCGCGCCGCCGGTAGGCTCGGGGACGATCTCGTCGATGATGCCGAGGCGCTTGAGATCGTTTGCGGTGATCTTCATCGCTGCTGCGGCATCGGGTGCGGCGGCGGGACTCTTCCAGAGAATCGCAGCACAGCCTTCGGGCGAGATCACCGAGTACACCGCATGCTCGAGCATCAGCACGCGATCGCCGACACCAAGAGCAAGCGCTCCGCCGCTGCCGCCTTCGCCGATCACGCTGATGATCACCGGCACGTTGAGCGCGGCCATCTCGCGCAGATTCACGGCGATCGCTTCCGCTTGTCCGCGTTCTTCGGCGCCGAGGCCTGGGTAGGCGCCCTGCGTGTCGATGAAGGTGAAGACCGGGAGCTTGAACTTCTCCGCGAGCTTCATGACGCGAAGGGCTTTGCGGAATCCTTCGGGACGCGGCTGTCCGAAATTGCGAAGGATTTTTTCCTTCGTGTTGCGGCCCTTCTGATGTCCGACGACGCAGCACGGGGTGCCGCGGAAGCGTCCGAAGCCGGCGACGATCGCGGCGTCATCCGCGAATTTGCGGTCGCCGTGAATCTCGATCCACTCCTCGAACAACAGTGCGATGTAGTCGAGCGTGTACGGGCGCTGCCCGTGCCGCGCGACGAGCGTTTTCTGCCACGGCGTCAGATTCGAATAGATCTCGGTCGAGACTTTTCCGAGCTTTTCCTGCAGCTCGGCGATCTGCGTTTGCCGCTCCGGTTCCGCGTCGAGTGCGGAAAGTTCCTCGATCTGGCGCCGGATGCGTAGAATCGGCTCCTCAAACTGTGCTGGGTCGGCGCTCATTCGGCCGTGACCCTAACAAAGAACGTACATGCTGGCAACTGACGACACCACGACAACACATCCGCATCTCGAGACGTGGGCAGGCAATGAACGGATGCGCCACGTCCCCACGCTCGGGTGGATCACCGAGAAGCTCGACGTCGATTTGCGACGGCGCATCGAGCTGCTTTCCGCGCCGTTCGAAACGCTCGCGTCCGACGATCCGCGGCGCGGCGCACTCGACCACGAGCTCCGCGCCCTCTGCCGCGCCATCGACCGCCTCGCCGACCTCGGCAAGCACGCACGCATCAACAACGGCCACGCGCCCGCGGACGTCGTGTCGCGCTTGTCCTGGGCGATCACACACGCCGTCTCGAACCTGCAGTCGACCGACGCGAACCTGTTCGGGCGGCGCTATCCGATGCAAACGCACGAGCGCTCGAAAGCGGAGCCGCTGTACGCGGCGCTGCTGGTGGTGATCGAGCACGTGAAGAAATTGGGGCCGCTGGTGCGGGCGGTGGATGCGTCGGTGGACGAGAAGCTGTTCGACGCGCCGCACTTTTAGAGAATGTTGATCCGCTGATCGTTTGGAGTGCGGCGATCGCAATCGCCGCTTTCTGACAGTTGTCGCGAGTGCTGTGCAAAAGCGGCGACTGCGGTCGCCGCACTCCA
>DATKFO010000861.1:0-2459 GCA_035544355.1 Thermoanaerobaculia bacterium | reverse complement strand
ATTCGTTCGCGAAGAGGATGTATCCGAGGTCGCTCGCGTGGAAACCGTCGAGGCTGAACATGCCGCCGGTGATGAAATCCGACTTCACCGCGAACGGGCCGACGAACTGCTGGCCGGTGCGCACGCGATCGAAGAGGCCCTTCACGTCGGCGACCGGAATGTTGCGCGCGGACGCGGACGCCGTGATCACGGCGTTGAACTCGTCGGCGCGCGTCTGAATCGCCGCGATCTCCGTCGGCGTCAGCACGTCGCGATCGGGCAGCGGCTCGCCGGCGTGCGGCAGCGCGTTGAACGGAGGCACGTTCTTGAGCGTCGGAGGAATGCCGAAGCCCTGGCCGAGATCGGTCGAGGCGCTGAGCAGCACGCGGCTTCCCGGAGGAAGCTGTCCGAGCGTTCCGCCGCCGAGATCGGCGAAGAGGAAGATCGGATTGCCGTCGGGTCCGAGGACCGGCTGGCGCGTCGCGGGATTCACGATCACCGGCGCGACGGTCGTCGTGAACGGGATCGAGGAGATGTTGTTCGGCAGATTGCCGACGACCATGCCGGCGTTCGGCGCGCCCGCGATCAGGTCATCGAGCATTTTGTTGTACGAGGTGCGGAACGTGTCGACCGGCGTGAGCAGCGCGGGCGTGCCGCCAAGCACTGCGCCGAGTCCGTCGTTGCCGCCGATCCAGATCGCGATGAACGTCGGCTGCTGCGCGATCGCCTGCTGCACTTCCGTGCCGAGTCCGCGCAGGATGAACTGTGCGAAGGTCTTCGCGGTGCTCGTCGGCGCTTCTTTGCCCGTGAGCGTCGTGACGTCGGTGACGTTCGCGCCAGGGATGCTGAGATTGTTGTAGGGGCGCGGGAGATTGAGATTGATTGGCGTGCCCTGTCCCGCAGCCGGCGTGATCACCGGCGGGAACGTGGTCGCGTTGACGAGCTGCAACTCCGGACCGATGCCGGGGAAGCTGACGATCGGCTGCTGAAAATCAGGAGCGCCGACCTGACGCGCGACGACGGACGGCCAGTTGAACGGCTGGTGACGCTCGTTGAGCGATCCGCTTTGAATGCCGGCGCCGTAGCTGTCGCCGATCGCAACGAAGCGCGTGAACACTGCGCTGCCGCGCGCGGCGAACATCGGTACCGCAATGAGCGTGACGACGAGGACTGCGGCTGCTGTTTTTGCGAAGGTCTTCATGGGGTCTCCTTATTTGCCGAACCGCATGCCGAAGTTCAACGAAACGAGGTTCGCGTTCGTCTTGTACGTACCGTTGAAATTCTCGGGGCTCTTGCCGTTCGTGCTGCGATCGTTGAAGTGCAGCACCATGTCCGACAGGTCGACGATCCAACGATCGTTGTGCCAGCCGATGCCGAAGCAAATGCCAACGCGATCCGAGTCCGGCAGCAGCGGGCTCACAGCCTCGGTCGGCTGCGGGTTCTCATCGAACACGGCGCCGAGGCGGACGTCCCAGTTGTCCGTCGCCTTCTTGTTCGCGCCGAGGCGATAGGAGTACGTGTCTTCCCAATTCTGCGGACGCGAGAGGTTGATCGCGGGCGTCGTCGCGAACGCGACGTTGAGCGTTTCGAAGCGGCTCCACGTCGTGTGCGTCACATCGAACTCGATGTCCCACGTCGGAATCATCGTGGTCGCGATGCCGACGATCGCCGTCGAGGGGAAGGGGATCGTGGTGCTGATCGCCTGATTCGGAGGCAGTCCCGCTTTCACGATCGCATCGAGCTGCGCGTTGCCGGTGGGAATCTGCGTGAACGTCGCGTCGCCGCCGAAGTCGATGTCCATGTCGGTGCGATACGACGCGCCGATGCGCCAGTTCGCATTCGGCTTGAGCAGGATGCCGGCGTTGTAGCCGATGTCCGATTCCCAATCGCTGTTGAGATAGACGTCGGCGACGTCGGCGATGCGTCCGTTGAACGGATTGATGATGCCGTTGTTGCGATGAAGGATCACGTGCGCGCGGCGATATTCGACGCCGAAGCCGATCGCGACTTTGTGATCGCCGCCGCTCTGCCACGCGATCGCGGGCTCGACCGACACGGTCTTGAGGTTCGCGTCACGCGACGAGAAGCGGCCGACCCACGGATCTTCCCAGTCGGTGCGCAGGCCGTACGCGGTGAACAGGCCCACGCCGACCGTGATGTTCTCGCCGATCGGCAGGATCGCGTAGGCGTTCGGCGGAACGAACGTGTGGCGCGCGTATCCGCCGCTCGTGCCGGACGTGAACGGATCGTTCGGATCGCCGGTGAATTCGTTGTTGAAGTTGATGGTCGTCGCGCCGCCGAGGAGCTCGATATCGCGCTGCTGCGCAATGCCGGCGACGTTGTAGAAAATCGCGCTTGGGTCGTCGGCCGTCGCAGCGAAAGCTCCGGCCATACCGCTGGCCTTGGCTCCCTGTTCGAAGATCGAGAATCCCGATCCGAACGCCGCACTGCTGATGAGACAAATTGCCGAGACCAGAACC
>DATKFO010000860.1:0-2282 GCA_035544355.1 Thermoanaerobaculia bacterium | reverse complement strand
CGAGCGAGTTCGTGTGCAGCGACTGCGTGCCGCCGAACACCGCGGCCAGCGCCTGAATCGCGACGCGCACGATGTTGTTGTACGGCTGCTGCGCGGTTAGCGAACACCCGGCGGTCTGCGTGTGGAAGCGCAACATCCAGGAGCGCGGGTCCTTCGCGCCGTAGCGGTCGCGCATCACCTTCGCCCACACGCGGCGCGCGGCACGGAACTTCGCGACCTCTTCGAAGAGA
The DNA here is from genome assembly GCA_035544355.1 of Thermoanaerobaculia bacterium. Lineage (GTDB taxonomy): Bacteria > Acidobacteriota > Thermoanaerobaculia > Gp7-AA8 > Gp7-AA8 > DATKFO01. Next base: position 2,052 of record DATKFO010000860.1, on the reverse strand, counting down.
TCGTTGTGCGAGTTGAAGAAGAACGAGAGCCGCGGCGCGAAGTCGTCGACGTCGAGGCCTGCGCGCACGCCGTACTCGACGTACTCCATGCCGTCGCGCAGCGTGAACGCGAGCTCCTGCAGCGCGGTCGATCCCGCCTCGCGGATGTGATAGCCGCTGATCGAGATCGTGTTGTATTTCGGAACGTTCTCCGCGCAGTACTTGAAGATGTCGGTGATCAGCCGCATCGAAGGACGCGGCGGATAGATGTACTCCTTCTGCGCGATGTACTCCTTGAGGATGTCGTTCTGCAGCGTGCCGCTGATCTTCTTCCAGTCGAAGCCGTTCTTCTCCGCGACGGCGAGGTACATCGCCAGCGCGATCGGCGCGGTGGAATTGATCGTCATCGAGATGGTGACGTCCTCGAGGTTGATGCCGTCGAAGATGGTCTCCATGTCGGCGAGCGTGTCGATGGCGACGCCGCACTTGCCGACTTCCCCCGCGCTGTAGTGATGATCGGAGTCGTAGCCGTAGAGCGTCGGCAGATGGAACGCAATCGAGAGGCCGTGCTGGCCCTGCGACAGGAGGTATTTGTAGCGCTCGTTCGATTGCTTCGCCGTGCCGAAGCCGGCGAACTGGCGCATCGTCCAGAGCTTGCCGCGATAGCCGGTCGGATGGATGCCGCGCGTGTACGGGAACTCGCCGGGATACGCGATCTCGCTGAAATCCTGATCGGCGACGGAGAGCGGCGTGGCCATCGAATTCGTGTCCATGCCGCTGACGGTGGTGAAGTCTTTTTTCCAGAACGGCCGCTTCGAGGTGAGCGGCTCGTAGACGTCTTTCTTCCACCGCGCTTCCTCGTCGCGGACGGCGCTGAGCGCGCGCGCATCGAAGAGCGGGAGCTGCTCTTCCTTCGTTTCTGGCGGTTGCGGAAGAACGGCGGTGCGGTGGTCGACGTCGGTTTTCATAAGAATCCTCAGAGAAATTCTATCGTGGCGGTCGCGAACGACGGTGTTCGCTTTTCAAGAAACGCGCGCAGACCGCGCTGCGGCTCGCCGGTGGCGAAGAGTCTCGCGAACTCGGCGCGCTCGAGCGCGTCGCCGCCGTTTTTGCGAAGCAACGTTGCGGCGGTCTCGAGCGCTCTAACGCTTCGCGTGCCGATCCATTCCTCGACGTAGGTGCGCGGCTCGACGCCGCGCGCGACGATGTCGTCGCCGTCGAAGCCGCTGCCTTCGTAGACCGCGCACCAATCGGCGCGCTCGCGAACGCGCTTCGGGATCTCTCCGTCCGCGATGACAACGAGCATTTCATCGCGCGCGAGGAGCTCTTCGATGCGCGCGTCGTCGAGCGCGAGCAGCGACGCCGGCGTGAGCACGAGCATCAGCGGAAGATCGACATCACGCGGCCCATGATGCCGGCCTCGTGCTGCAGGAGCTGCTCGATCTCGCCCTGGTCGAAGAAGATGCCGCCGCAATGGCCGCATTGATCGACCTTCACGCCGTGAAATTCGATCGTGTGCAGATCGAATCCGCACTTCGGGCATTTCATGAAGTGGAGCTGCTTGATGCGCTCCATCTCGTCGACGGAGTTTTTCTCCGCCTGTTCCTTCGCCCATCGCTTGCGCCGCTCGATCTCCTGCTTCGCGAAGTACTCGTCTTCCGCCTTGCTGGGCTTGTCAATGCCATCGGACATGCGTGGCCCTCCCGCGAGGGATTCTAGCTTGACATCGGACTTCGTCCGAGGATGATCGGGGGGATGGGACGGGAACTGACGATTCGGCTGGATGACGAAATGGCGGCGAAGCTGGAGGCGGAGGCGGAGCGTGTGCAGCAAACCGTTGACGACGTCGCGAAGGAAGCGGTTCTCCGCAGGATCGCGGAAGCTCCGCGCGTGATCGAGAAGAAACCGTTCACGGTTCGCGCACGCAGTATGGGGTTCAAGCCCGGGCTCGATTTCGAATGCACCAGCCGTCTGCTGGACGAGCTCGACCATCTGGAAGAAATCGAGCGCGCGAAACGCGCGAATGAGAAATGATCGTCGTCGACGCGTGACTAGCGTTGCACGCGCAACGCG
>DATKFO010000859.1:0-2740 GCA_035544355.1 Thermoanaerobaculia bacterium | reverse complement strand
AGATCGGCAACGATGTCTACGACGACGACGTCACGATCATCCTCCCCACTCCCCTCGCGCGCGGCCAGAAACGCCACATCGGATTCGAGTATGACCTCGAGCTGCCGAATTACGCGCCTGGCGGCTATTGGTATCCCGAAGTGCCCGACACGTGGGGCGAGAAGTTCACCGCGCGCATGGAGCTCACGGTCAACAAGAAGAATGAAGTGCGCTCGATGGGCAGGATGGAGAGCAAGCGCGAAGAAAACGATCGCGAGGTTTCGGTCTGGGTCGTGGAGCATCCGACGGCGATGATCACGTTCTCGACCGCGACGCGCTTCGAGGAACAGAAAGTCGAGGCGCCTAGCATCCCGCCGGTCTACTCGTTCGGACCCAACGTCGAGCTCGGGAATCGCAACAAAGTGCGCAACGTCGCCGCCGACGTCGCGAACAGCCTGCAGTGGTTCCAGTTCATGCTGCAGGACAAAGTTCCCGAGGCGCAGAACTTCTACGTGACGAGCATCGCCGCGGGACACGGCCAGGCGTTCGATGGCTTCCTGCACATGTCCGAGTACACGTACACCGGCGAGCATCCCGGCGCGTCGGAGCTGTTCCGCGCACACGAAGTCGCGCACGAATGGTGGGGGCACAAAGTCGGCTGGAAGTCGTATCGCGATCAGTGGCTGAGCGAGGCGTTCGCCGAATACAGCTCGATGATGTTCGTGCAGGCGTTCGTCAAAGGCGGCGACAAGTTCTTCGAAGAGATTCTCGATTCGTACGAAGGCATCGTCCTCGGCGATCTGCGCGGCGGCTTCTCGAAGTTCAACCGCCCATGGCTCGTCGAGTTCAACACCGCGAACCGCGCCCGCCTCGGACCGATCGGTCACGGCTACCGCGCATCGACGCTCGAGATCCCGGCCGGCTATCAGATTCAGGCGTACCACAAAGGCCCGCTCGTGCTGCACATGCTGCGCACGATGCTCAAATACAAAACCGGCAACGACGATCTGTTCGTCGAGATCCTCCGCACGTTCGTGCACGATTACAGCGGCAAGCTCGCGAGCACCGCGGACTTCCGCAGCGTCGTCGAAAAGAAAGCGCCCGGCGACTGGGGCTTCTTCTTCGACTCGTGGGTGAACAGCGCCGAGATCCCGTCGTATCGCTGGAGCTACAGCGTCGCGCCGTCGGAAGGCGGCGGCTACACGCTGACCATCAATCTCAAGCGCAGCAACGTCGGCAGCAACTTCACGACGGTGATTCCGGTGCGCATCGATTACGAGGACGGAAAATCAGGCGTGACGTTCATCATGAACAAGGCGGCGGAGGAGTCGGTGACGCGAAAGCTTGCGGCGAAACCGAAAACTGTGGTGTTCGCGCCGGAACATTCGCTGCTCGCGGACATTCGGAAAGATTGAATCCGCTAGAATGCGCCGCGATGAAACGCTCGGTGCTCGCCCTTCTCGCCCTCGCTCTTCCCACATTCGTCTTCGCCGCGCAGGTGCAGAACGCGCCTCGTGCCGAGGGGGCGAAGGTCACCGGGTTCCGCGCGGAGTTCCTCGCGAACCTCGACGAAGTGCAGGGCAAGATCACCGATCTCGCGAACGCCGTCCCCGCAGAAAAATACGGATGGCGCCCCGCGCCTGACGTCCGCTCGATCAGCGAAGTGTTCATGCACGTCGCCGGCGGCAACTACTTCCTCGCGACATTCGTCGGCACGCAGCCGCCCGCCGACATGCCAAAGGATCTCGAGAAAATCACCGACAAAGCGAAAGTCGTCGCGGAGCTGAAGCGCTCGTTCGATCACATCCGCGCCGTCGTCGCAAAAACATCCGATGCCGATCTCGAGAAGAAGGTGAAGGTGTTCGGCAACGATACGACCTACCGCGGCGTGTTCATGACGATGCTGAGCCACCTCCACGAGCACCTCGGCCAGTCGATCGCGTATGCGCGATCGAACGGAGTCGTACCGCCGTGGTCGCGGTGATGTAGGACGGGCTTCAGCCCGTCCGGACAGGCTGAAGCCTGTCCCACATGCGCACGTACTCCGGCACTTCCGCGCTCACGCCCGTGTCCGCGATCGGCGCGCTCGGCGTGAGTGCCAACGGCAGCACGCCCGCCCACACGTCCATTGCGTAATCCTCTTCATCGTCGACCGGCCCACCCGTACGCACTTTCGCCGATGCCTCTTCGATCGGCAGCGCGAGCACGCTCGTCAGGCGAATCTCCGATTCGTTCGGCGGACGCACATGCGACGAACGCCCCGCGATCACGTGCTCGACGAGCGCATCGAGCGCGCGCAATTTCTCGTCGCGATCGGTGACTTCGCGCGCTTTGCCGAACACGACGACGGAGCGGTAGTTGATCGAGTGATGAAACGCAGAGCGCGCGAGCACGAGGCCGTCGATCAGCGTGACCGTGACGCAGACGTCGAGGCCTTCCTTCAGCGATCGCAGCATGCGGCTCGCGACGGAGCCGTGAAAGTACAGCGTCTCCCCTTCACGCCAGTGAATCGTCGGAATCACGACCGGCGCGCCGTCGACGACGAATCCGATGTGGCAGATAAGGCCCTCGTCGAGAATCGCGTGCACCGCATCGCGATCGTAGACCGCGCGATTCGCGAGGCGATGAACCGTCGTCCGTTCCGTTTGCAGCGTCTGCGTCATGGCACCTTCTCCCGTTTCACCGCGATCGGCGACGCGTGGCCGGCGACCGTGATCCACCCCTTCTCCGTTTTGCGCCAGACGTCGGTGTAGCGCAGGTC